>JACMKJ010000616.1 GCA_014380155.1 Rhizobacter sp.
ACGAGCTGCAAGGCATAGGCATCACTGCTCACGCCGGGGTGTTCTTCCAGCACCTGCAGGTTGCCCTGGATCACCGTGAGCAGGTTGTTGAAATCGTGCGCAATGCCGCCGGTGAGCTGGCCGACGCTCTCCAGCCGCTGGGCGTGGTTGAGTGACTCTTCGGTCTGCACGCGCTGCAGGTTGGCGGCGAGTAGATTCGAGAGCGATTCGAGAAAGTGCAGCTCGTCGTCGCCGAAGCGCTGCGCCTGGCGCGAGCGCACGCTCAACACGCCCACCACCCGGCCCCGGTCAGACAGGGGCACGGCCAGGGCGCTGGTCAGCCCGGCGTCGAGGTAGCTTTGGGGCACCCGAAAACGCTCTTCGCGCCAGTAGTCGGGCACCACCACCGGCCGGCCCTGTGCCACCACAAAGCCTGGCGGCGTGTCGGGGTGGTTGGGCATGCGCGCGCCCACGCCTTCGCCCGGCAGCAGGCCCACACCCGCGGCCACACGAAACTCTTGCCCATTCGGCTCGAGCAGGAAGACCACCGCCACCTGCACTTCGAGCGCCTCGACGACCACCGCCGGCACCTGCTGCTGCAGCACCTGCGGGTCGCGTGCGTTGACCGCGATGCGCCCCATCTGCGCCACGTGCTCGCTGTAGTGGGCGCGCTGCAAGGCACGCTTGACGCGCGGGTAGTTGCCGATGCCGCGAATGGCCACCACCACATGTGGCAAGCCGTCGCCCGCCAGCGGGCTGAGCGAGATCTCGACCATCACCTCGCTGCCATCACGCCGCTTGGCCACCAGCTCCATGTCGGTGCCCATCGGGCGCGGGCGCGGGTTCTTGGCGTAACTTTCGCGGTAGGTCGCATGACGCGGGCGGATGCTGTCGGGCACCAGGGTGTCGACCGAGCGCCCGCTCAGTTCACCGGCGTCGTAGCCCAGCAGGGCGTCGGCAGCGGGGTTGGCGAGCTGGATCAGGCCTTGCCCGTCGACCAGCAGCAGCGCGTCGGGGTAGGCCGAGAAGATCGATCGAAACAGCGCTGGCTCGTCGCCCAGCAGCTTCATGCGGCACCCACGATTGGTACGAACACATAACCCGCGCTACGCACCGATTTGATGATCTGTGGCGCCTCGGGGTCGGCCTCGAGTTTCTTGCGCAAGCGGCCTACCTGCACGTCGACCGTGCGGTCGAAGGGGCCGGCCTCACGGCCGCGCGTCTGCTCCAGCAGAAAGTCGCGCGACAGCACACGCCCCGAGTGGCGCACGAACACGCACAGCAGGTCGAACTCACCCGAGGTGAGCGCCACGTCATGGCCTAACGGGTGCGTCAGGCGGCGCGCGGCCGGGTCGAGCAACCAGGCGTCAAACGCCATCTTGGCCGAGGGCGCAGCCGCTGCCGGCGGAGCGGGCGGCGCACGTGCGCTCAGCGGGAAACACTCAGTCATCGCGACGCCATCGGCGCCGACGGGCCCATGCGCCTCGGGCGAGCTAACCGTCGCTCGGCGAGGCGAATGAACACTTTTGGCCGGATGCAG
>JACMKJ010000617.1 GCA_014380155.1 Rhizobacter sp.
CTCGAGGATTTCATCGATGCCCAGGCCCGTCTATGCCGAGCACGGGATGGCGTGGCGGGCATCGATGCCGATCACGTCTTCGATTTCGGCCCTGGCATTTTCCGGGTCGGCCTGCGGCAGATCCATCTTGTTGAGGACCGGCACGACCTCGACGCCGAGCTCCAGCGCGGTGTAGCAGTTGGCCACGGTCTGCGCCTCAACGCCCTGGCTCGCATCCACCACCAGCAACGCACCCTCGCACGCCGACAAGGAGCGGCTCACTTCATAAGAGAAGTCAACGTGCCCGGGTGTGTCGATCAGGTTCAGCTGGTAGGTCTGCCCGTTGCGGGCCAGATAGGTGAGCGCCGCCGTCTGCGCCTTGATGGTGATGCCGCGCTCGCGTTCGATGTCCATCGAGTCGAGAACCTGGGCTTCCATTTCGCGGTCGCTCAGGCCACCGCAGCGCTGAATCAGGCGGTCGGCCAGTGTCGACTTGCCGTGGTCGATGTGGGCAATGATGGAGAAATTGCGGATGTGATCCATGCGAACTGCTAAGTGCTCGTCGAGAGGCTCTTCACTGAAGAGGCAGCGGCGCAAGCGCTGCAGTGAAAGCTCTCAATCGCGAGTCGGATGAGTGCGCGCGTGTGCCGCGCAGAGACAGAAAAAGGGCTAAAAAAAAGGCACGTCGAACTTTTGACGCGCCTTCCAACAAAACGTATGGCAACTGCTTGTTGGGCCTTCATTGTAGCCAAAAGCCCCCCGCTGGAAACCGCGCCAGTGCTTGATTTCGCGTCGTTGTGAGTCACCAACAGCAATAATTATCAACAATTTATCCACAATTGCTTGTGGGCAGCTTGGGGATAGTTTCTTCGCGGGTGGCTCGTTGCCAGTGATGACGATAAAACGCTGCGTCAAGGCCGAATTGTATGCGGTGGAATGCGGAATCCCGGATCATAGATGTGTGCACACACCAACTTATTGGACGCTGATTTCGAGCATCCAATGCCGGCCCTCCCAATCACGAAAAGTCGTCTGCGCTTCACTTGGTGGCCGGTATCCGAAGAAACTGTGCCCACTCGCCGCGCAATACGGTGACCGGCAAAGGCCGCGCCTTGTCGAGCTTCGAGATCACCGCATCGAACTGCTTCACATCGGCCACGTCGGCTGTGCCCACGGCGAGGATGACATCACCCGCACGCAAACCTACGGCCTCAGCCCCAGCGGCAACCGCGGTGATGCGCACACCCGAAACGCCGCGAGCCGCCTGTCGCTCCGCCTCGCTCAGATTGGTGACCGTGAGACCCCAAGCCTTGGCGGATGTCGACGAGCGACCTTCCGCCTCAGGCGGGCGCTCGTTGTTGGCCACCACCTGCGGGCTCATCTCACCCAGGTTGGATTTGAACTCCATCAGCTTGCCTCGGCGACTGATCTGCAGGCTCACCGATGAACCCGGCTTCAACGCGCCCAAGGTGCGCCGCAAATCGACCGCACCATCAACTGCCTTGCCGTTGACCGAAAGCACCACGTCGCCGGGTTGGATGCCTGCCTTCTCCGCCGGTGCACCGGGCACAACCTGGCGCACGAACGCTCCCTTCGTTTTGCTCTTGTTGAGACCGTATTCCTCGGCCAGCTCACGCGGTACGTCGGTCGGTTGAATGCCAAGATAACCCCGCACCACACGCCCAGTGGCCTTGAGTTGGTCGGCGATGCGCATCGCTTCGTCAATCGGGATGGCCAGCGAGATGCCGACAAAGCTGCCCACCGGGCTCAGGATCTGCGAATTGATACCCACCGCTTCACCGCGGATGTTGATCAGCGGGCCACCGGAATTACCAGGGTTCACCGCCACATCGGTCTGGATGAAGGAGATATCCGAACCTGTTTCGCGCTGCTTGGCGCTGACGATACCGGCCGTCACGGTGTTCTCCAGGCCGAACGGCGAGCCGATCGCCACCACCCATTCACCGACACGCAGGCGGTTGACGTCGCCGATACGCAGCAGCGGCAAGCCGGTCGCCTCGATCTTGACCAAGGCCACATCGGTGCGCTCGTCGGCGCCCACGATCTTGGCCTTGAACTCCCGCTTGTCGGTGAGCGTGACGTAGACCTCGGTAGCACCTTCGATCACGTGCGCATTGGTCATCACGTAGCCGTCAGCACTGAGGATGAAGCCCGAGCCCTCGCCACGCGGCACCTCGTCGCTGCCCTGCAGGGTGGGGGATCGACGGCGAAACGGCGTGCGCGGGCCGTCGGGTGTCCGCTCGGTGGTGCGGATGTTGACCACCGCCGGCCCCACCCGCTCGACCAGATCAGCGAAGTCAGGCAGCTCCCGGCCCTGTGCATGGCCGGGCTGCGGCATCAGCAGCGCCGCAAGGAACATGGCAGTTGCCCCCAGAAAACCGGTCGCAAGCTGCAGAAAGGCGTATCGGCTGCGAGCCGCCGCCAGGACGGAAACACTGGAACTCATACCAACCCCTCAACGAATGAACCCAAGCCACCCGGGCCCGAGGCCGCCTGAGCGACCGCTACTTTTTCTTGCGCTCGATCCCATTGGCGAATTGGCGCAGCGTGACCACCGGCACATCGCCCATCACCGTGATCCACCAGTCGCCGTCACGGCGCATCATGGTGTGAGTGGCCCCGATGGTCGTGAGCATCGGGCGCGTGTGGCGTTCGGCGTTGTAGGGTTCGATGAAGATGGACACGTAGGTCAGGCCATCGGAATAAACCGTCTGCAGCGCCTGCTCCGGAGCCGACATGGACGCACGCGTCGCACCTTCGAACTGGCGTTTGACGCAGCTGACCATTTGAAACCCGGGCACAGAGGTCTTCAACGTCCATCCCTCGGTCTCCAAGCGAGTCCGTACCAAGACGGGCCTGACCATTCGGAAGCCTTCGAGCTTTTTGACGATCTGCAACACGCTTTCGGGCTGGGGGCGAATGCCGATGGAAACTTCGGAGAAGGCGGACGACTCCAGCACCTCGCCGCGATCTCCCAATACCTCGGTTCGCAACAGCAGACCGGTCGCCTTGTCGGCCCAGAGGCGGTGGCCGAAGCGCATCTTGTCGCGAGGCTTCAGCACCAGCACATTGGCCTCGTGCCCGGCCACACGCTCCACGGCCACCGGCTTGAGGTCGTAGAACTCTTGAACACGATCCGCCCCAGCCTGCAGCAGGCCAGGGAAGGAGCTCATCTGATCGCGCTGCTCGACCACCGCAACACGCCGCTGCGGCCACACCGTGTGCACGAGATCGTTGTGGCGGAACACGTTGCGCACCTGCCCGTCTAGAGAATCGATGCGCTCGAACTGGTCTTGGCCTTCACAGTAATGCGCGATGCGGGTGCTGGCGACCATGCCGCCAGCGCTCACAACCACCGTGCCGACAAAGTTGCGCTTGTTGGCTGCATCCTGGATGCGTGTCAGCCAGGCCCGAGTCTCGCGTGCTTCGACCAGCGGGTCACCACTCGTGAGCGCACTCTGAGCGTGGACCGAGGGCATGGAAGCCACAGCCGCACAGGCAAAGACAAAGGCAGGCAGGCGAGACAGCATGAGTGCGTGCAGGTGCGATTCAGCGAGAGGTGCCATCAGCCGCGGCATTGCGCAGAAAGCCCGACGGCCCCCCAGGCACCGAGCTGCCACCGAACTTCTTGTGGGCTGCGAGGTATTCGTCCAACCGAGCGTCACGGATCAGTTGCCCGTTCAACACCACGGCGGGAGGGTCGCCCGGCTCGGTGGCACTCACCACCATCGCAGGCTGAACGACCGGAACTGCGGCCAGGTTGACGTTGGGTTGCGACGGCCCACCCGCCATCTGTGACACCAGCAGCACACCTGCCACCGCCACGAAACCGGCCGCCACGGCAGCAGGCGTCGCCCAGTTGCGGCGCGGTGTTGCCACTTGCGCCGGCGGCGCCGGAGGGGTAGGTGCCAGCACGACCGGCTCCTGGGCCAGGCGCTTGCGGAAAGAAGCCAGAAACGCTGCATCGTGGGCAGCATCTGCACTCAGGTCTTCGGATCGCAGCACATCGCCGATCAGGTGGTAAGCGTGCCATTGCGTTCGGGCCTCGGGGCTCTCTCGCCACTGGCCACAAGCCCGCCCCACGGCCGAAGCCTGGAGCTCACCATCCATCAGCGCAGACAGATCGTCCGACGCGGGCAGTTTGTTTTCAGACCCTTGAGACATCACAACCTCCAACACTCCAACACATCATGGCGGCACTCACCAGCGCTCACCCTCGCGCGTATCGAGCAGCGGGCGCAGGCGCTGCGCGATGGCTTCACGCGCCCGGAAAATCCGCGACCGAACCGTGCCAATCGGGCAGTTCATGACCTCGGCGATCTCTTCATAGCTGAGGCCTTCAATTTCACGCAGCGTAATCGCCTGGCGCAGATCCTCGGAGAGCGCTTCGATGGCGGCGTTCACGGCGTTTGCAATTTCCTTGCTCGCCAGCATCGCTTCAGGGGTCTCGCCGTGGCTTAGTTCGGTTTCAACGCGGGAAGTTTCATCGTCATCGTCGCGCCCTGCACGTGCGGATTCCGTCACGATCGGGTCGCGTTTCAGATCCACCAAGGCCTTTTTGGCCGTGTTGACGGCAATGCGATAGAGCCACGTGTAGAACGCGCTGTCGCCGCGAAACTGGGGTATCGCCCGGTAGGCCCGAATGAAGGTTTCCTGGGCGATGTCGGGCACCAGGTCGACGTCGCGCACCATGCGGCCGATCAGGCGCTCGATGCGACGCTGGTACTTGACCACGAGCATCTCGAACGCCTTCACGTCTCCGTGCTTGACGCGTTCGATCAGCGGGGCGTCGGCGTCAGTGGCGGTCATTCAGCGGGTTCAGAACGGCGCCACAGTGGGCAAAGAAACGGGTCGCGCGCAATATACCGTACAGCGCAACGCATGCCAGTCGGCCTCGTGACCGCGCCGCTGGACCGGCAACCACGTCCCGCGCTGCAGCACAGTCGCGTTGTCGGGTTTGAAATGCAACAGCATCCAGCCACCGAAATCCACGGCCACCACCAGGCACCCCGAAGGAGGCGGCTCGTGCCCTGCGGCGTCGGAAGCGGCCAGTTGCCATTGTTCAGAGTCCCAGCGCAGGGTCATAGCCGGCAAGCGCCAGGCATGCGCCAGCAACGGGGTCGACGACAAGGCCAGCAAGACTGAAGCGATTACGACCCACACCGCGTGGCGCTCCATCGCTTGCAGCGCCCAGACTGCCACCACGGCAGCAGCCGACGCCACCAGCATCGTGCCCACCACTCGCCAGACGCCGAAGTGGCGCACGATCATCTGGAACGGGGGAGACGCGTGCATGACTGCCGCGAGAAGGGAGATCCAGCGGCGCGATCAGATGCGCTTGAACACCAGCGTGCCGTTGGTGCCGCCAAAACCGAAGTTGTTCTTGACTGCGTACTCGATCTTCATGTCCCGGGCGGTGTTGGCGCAGTAGTCCAGATCGCACTCGGGATCCTGGTTGAAGATGTTGATCGTCGGCGGCGAGATCTGCTTCTGGACAGCCAGCGTGGTGAACACCGATTCGATGCCGCCGGCTCCACCCAGCAAATGCCCGGTCATCGACTTGGTCGAGTTGACCACCAGCTTCTTGGCATGGTCACCAAAAGCCAGCTTGATGGCATTGGTTTCATTCACGTCCCCGAGCGGGGTCGAGGTGCCGTGTGCGTTGAGGTACTGCACCTGGCTGCCGTCGATGCCCGCACTGCGAAGCGCCGCGCGAATGGACCGCTTGGGGCCGTCGACGTTGGGCGCCGTCATGTGGAAAGCGTCGGCACCCATGCCAAAACCGCTCAGCTCGGCGTAGATCTTGGCGCCGCGCTTCTTGGCGTACTCATATTCTTCGAGCACCAGCACGCCGGCACCTTCACCGAGCACGAAGCCGTCGCGGTCTTTGTCCCATGGGCGGGACGCCGTCTTCGGGTCGTCATTGCGGGACGACAGTGCGCGGGGCGCGGTGAAGCCACCAATGCCCAGCGGAGAGATGGTCGACTCGGCACCGCCGGCCACCATCACGTCGGCATCGCCGTACTCGATGATGCGAGCCGCCTGGCCGATGGAGTGCAAGCCCGTGGTGCAGGCCGTCACGATGGCGAGGTTCGGTCCGGTGAAGCCGAAACGGATCGACACGTGGCCCGAGATCATGTTGATGATCGAGGCCGGCACGAAGAAGGGAGAAATACGGCGCGGCCCGCGCGACACGTATTCGCCATGGGTCTCTTCGATCAGCGGAAGACCGCCAATGCCCGAGCCCACCAGACAGCCGATGCGCTCGGCCTGCTCTTCGGTGAGCTGGTCACCAGTGGGCAAGCCCGCATCGCGCACGGCTTGAATTGACGCCGCCACACCATAGTGGATGAAGGTGTCCATGTGGCGCGCTTCCTTGGCCGGCATGTACTCCTCGACATTGAAACCCTTCACCTCGCCAGCAAACTGGCAGCTGAACGCTGAAGCGTCGAACTTGGTGATGGTGTCAATGCCGGAGCGCCCGGCAACCAGGTTGGCCCAGCCTTCTTCCACCGAATTGCCTACGGGACTGATCAGCCCCAGACCGGTGATGACGACGCGGCGACGTGTCATGGATATCGCTCCGGCCTCAGGCTTTCTGGTGCTTCAGCGCGTAGTCGATCGCCAACTGAACGGTGGTGATCTTCTCGGCTTCTTCGTCGGGGATCTCGATGCCGAATTCGTCTTCGAGCGCCATGACCAGTTCCACCGTGTCAAGCGAGTCGGCGCCCAGGTCGGCCACGAAAGCCTTTTCGCTGGACACATCGGCCTCAGGCACGCCGAGTTGTTCGGCAATGATTTTCTTCACACGTGCTTCGATATCGCTCATGACTCCTCCAGGAGGGTTTACGTAAACAGCCCGGGATTCTACGGCTTGTAGGGTGTCTTCTCTAAGACACTCCCGGCGCGTGCCGGTCGGGACAGGGAACCGGATCAAACAGTGACGGGAAAGCTCAGTTCATGAACATGCCGCCGTTGACATGCAACTCGGTGCCGGTGATGTAGCCGGCCTGAGGCGAAGCGAGGAAGGCCACCGCGTGCGCAATGTCGGCGGCCTGCCCCAGGCGGCCGAGCGGAATCTGCGTCATCAACGCGTTGGTCTGTTGCTCCGACAGCTTCTTGGTCATGTCGGTTTCGATGAACCCCGGCGCCACGCAATTGACAGTGACGCCACGGCTGCCCAACTCGCGCGCGAACGAGCGCGTCATGCCGGCCACACCGGCCTTGGCCGCCGCGTAGTTGGCTTGGCCGGCGTTGCCGCTGGCGCCTACCACCGAGGTGATGTTGATGATGCGGCCGTAGCGTTGCTTCATCATCGGCTTGGTCGCCGCGCGGCTGGTGCGGAACACGGCCTTGAGGTTGGTATCGATGACGGCGTCCCAGTCATCGTCTTTCATGCGCATCGACAGCATGTCGCGGGTGATGCCGGCGTTGTTGACCAACACATGCAAGCCACCGTGCTCCTTGACGATCGCATCTATGGCGGCGTCGACGCCAGGGCCATCGTTGACGTTCAGGCACAGGCCACGGCTGCCGGCAAAAGCGCTCAACGCTTCGGTGATGGCTTGCGCGCCAGCATCGGTGGTGGCAGTGCCGATGACCTTCATGCCAAGCGCCGCCAGCTGCAACGCGATCGCACGACCGATGCCGCGCGACGCACCGGTTACCAGGGCGATCTGACCCGTGGTTTGAATCTCGCTCATGCCAACAGCCCTTTCGCTTCAGCCAGGGTCGTAGGGTCGAACATGGGCAGGCCTGTGGCTTCGGCGTCGATACGTTTGACCATGCCGGCCAGCACCTTGCCCGGACCACATTCGACGATGTGGGCAATGCCCCGCGCACGAATCGCCTGGATCGTCTCGACCCAACGCACTGCGCCGAACGATTGACGGTAGAGCGCTTCGCGAATGGCTTGCGGATCGGTCTGTACCGCCGCGTCGATGTTATTGATGAGTGGGATCTGCGGTATGGCAAGCTGGATGTCGGCGAGGCGCAGCTTCAGTTGCTCGGCCGCCGGGCGCATCAGGCTGGAGTGGAACGGGGCCGACACGGCCAGCAGCAACGCGCGTTTGGCACCTTTGGCCTTGAGCACTTCGCAGGCCTTGTCGACGGCGGCCTTGGTGCCCGCAATCACGGTCTGCTTGGGGTCATTGAAGTTGGCCGCTTCCACTGTCTCACTTGTCAGAGCCGACGCTTCAGCGCAACCTTCGATCACCACCGACGCGTCGAGGCCAAGAATGGCCGCCATGGCGCCCTGCCCCACCGGCACGGCCTGCTGCATGGCCTGGGCGCGCAAGCGAACCAAGGGCAGCGCTTGCGCGAGCGTCAGCGAACCTGCTGCGACAAGCGCCGTGTACTCACCCAGCGAATGCCCTGCCACCACGGTCGGCTGCAATCCGGTTTCAGCCAGCCAGGCACGCAAGCAGGCCACGCCGGCCGTCAGCATGTAGGGCTGGGTGTTGGCGGTGAGGTCGAGTGTTTCCTTGGGGCCTTGCGCGATGATGCCGGCCACGTCTTCACCGAGCACTTCAGAGGCTTCGGCGAGGGTCGCGCGCACGGCGGCGTGATCGCCCCAGGCATTGAGCATGCCAACCGACTGCGAGCCTTGGCCCGGGAATACGAATGCGAACGGAGTCATGTGACAGCGCTTTCTTCTTGTCGTCGCAGTGGAGGTGCGGGCAGGCTGTGGCTCAGAAGTCGAGCAGCACGGCACCCCACGTGAACCCACCCCCCACGCCTTCGAGCATGACGGTGTCGCCACGCTTGACGGAGCCGGCACGCACCGCGACATCGAGCGCCAGCGGGATCGAGGCAGCCGAGGTGTTGCCGTGCTCGTCGACGGTAACCACGAGTTTGTCGAGCGACAGCTTCAGCTTCTTGGCCGTGCCATGCATGATGCGGATGTTGGCCTGATGCGGGATCAGCCAGTCGATGTCAGCCTCGGTGCGGCCCGCCTTGTCGAGCACGGAGCGCGCCACGTCTTCGAGCACGCCCACGGCCAGCTTGAAGACAGCCTGCCCGTCCATCTTGAGGAAGGGCAAGCCCATCACCTGCCCGCCTGACATGGCGCCCGGCGTGCAAAGAATCTCGGCGTAGCGCCCGTCGGCATGCAGCTCTGTGGCGAGCAGGCCAGGCGTGTCGCTGGCTTCGAGCACCACGGCGCCGGCACCATCACCAAACAATACGCAGGTGGTGCGGTCGGTGAAATCGAGAATGCGCGAGAACACTTCTGCGCCGATCACCAAGGCCTTGCGCGCGGCGCCGGTGCGGATCATCGAATCGGCCACCGTCAAAGCGTAGACAAACCCGGAGCACACGGCCTGCACGTCGAAGGCTGCGCAGCCCTGGATGCCGAGCTTGCGCTGCACGATGCAGGCGGTGGACGGGAACACCATGTCTGGCGTGGAGGTAGCCAGGATGATCAGGTCGATCTGAGAGGCGTCGATGCCCGCAGACGCCAACGCCTGGCGCGAGGCCTCGACCGCGAGGTCGCTGCAAGGCATGTCGGGGGCGGCGAAATGGCGAGCCCGGATGCCGGTGCGCGCAACGATCCAGTCGTCAGAAGTTTCGACGCCCTTCGCCCCCAGCTGGGCAGCGAGGTCGGCATTGGTCACGCGTTGAGGCGGCAGGAAGCTGCCTGTACCCGAAATGCGCGAATAGCTGGCAGGAAGAGGTGATGTCATGCAGCGAGGGCGTCGCCCGGATTCGTCGGCTCGTCAACATCGACACCTGTTGGCATCGCTTCGAGCGTCTCAAGAATCAGGTCGTGTACCCGGTCAAGCAAACAATTGCGGGCCGCATCATAAGCCCGATTCAAGGCCCCCTCGAACGCGAAGGCGTCGGCGGAACCATGGCTCTTGAACACCAACCCGCGCAGGCCCAACAGTGCGGCGCCGTTGAAGCGCCGCGGGTCGATACGCCGCTTCAGGCTGTTGAGTACCGGCAAGGCGGCGAGCGCCGCCATCTTGGTGAAGATGTTGCGGCTGAATTCCTGCTTGATGAAACCGACCAGCGTAGCAATCAAGCCTTCGGCCGTCTTGAGCGCCACGTTGCCGACAAATCCGTCGCACACCACGATGTCGGTCGTGCCCTTGAAGATGTCGTTGCCTTCCACGTTTCCGTAGAAGTTGAGGTGGCCACCTTGTGCCGCGTTGCGCAGCAACTCACCGGCCTTCTTGATGGTCTCGCTGCCCTTGATGACTTCTTCGCCGATGTTCAGCAAGCCCACCGAGGGGTTTTCCTTGCCCTCGACAGCCGACACGAGGGCGCTGCCCATCACGGCGAACTGCAACAGATGCTCCGGCGAACAATCGACGTTGGCACCCAGGTCGAGCACGGTGGTGAAGCCGTCGCGCTCGTTGGGCATCACCGTCGCGATGGCAGGGCGGTCGATACCGTCGAGTGTTTTCAGCAGATAACGCGCGACCGCCATCAAGGCACCCGTATTGCCTGCCGACACACAAACGTGAGCGCTCGCTGGCTGTCCATCGGCCCCGGCCTTGAGCTGACTCAGCGCCACACGAAGTGACGAGTCCTTCTTTTTGCGAAGGGCAACCTCAATAGGATCGTCCATTTCGACCACTTCACTGGCCGCCACGATGGTGCAGCGCTCCCAGCCCGCAGCCGCCGCCAAAGCCTCGGCCTTGCCGACCAGGATCAGGTGGGCCTTAGGGTGTGCGGCCAGAAAGGCCTTGCACGCCGGCAGCGTGACGGAGGGGCCGAAGTCGCCACCCATGCAGTCGACGGACAGGCGAACCGCGTCATTGACAGGATGCGCCAAAGGGGAGTTCATGAGTGCCACAACACTGAAGAGCGCGCAGAAAAACAAACACCCGACACTGCAGCGTGTTGCAGGCCGGGTGGGGGTGTCATTTCAAGCATCAGCGGTGAACGCGAGGTGTCGCGAACAGGCGCCACGGGCGCCGCACGCCGCTGCAGGGTCAGGCGTCTGCCTTGGTCTTGAGCACCTTGCGCCCACGGTAAAAACCGTTGGGACTGATATGGTGGCGCAGGTGCGTTTCACCGGTGGTCGGTTCGATGGCCGTGCCCGGGTTGGTGAGCGCATTGTGTGCACGATGCATGCCGCGCTTGGAAGGCGACTTCTTGTTTTGCTGGACAGCCATGGAATGCTCCTTAGATCTCCTGCAGCTCGCGCTCTTACAAGAGCACAGGAGCCAGGGGGTTGGTGCCGTGGGTGGAGACCCGAACGGAAAGCCTGCAATTCTAGCATGCCGCCATGAGCCCCGGCTCAGTTCGGCAGGCCGCCCCGCTTGAGCGCTGCCAAAGCGGCAAAAGGATGGGGGGTGCCGTCTTCAGAGAGCGGCTCCGGCTCGCCGTCCAGCAGGGGTTGAGGGCAGGTTTCGTGGCGAGGCACGATCGGCAAGGCCAGCAGGAGCTCGTCTTCGATCAGCTCGCGCACGTCGAGCGAGCGGGTCAGGGCCAGCACATCGTCTTCGCTGTCGGAGTCGAGCTCGGCAGCGGTTTCTTCCCCGTGAACAAACAGAAATGAGCGCTGGGCCATGACCTCGGCACCGACGGGCATCAGGCACCGCTGGCATTCGAGCATCACCCGCGTCGAGGCCTCGGTGTGCAACCAGATCTGGGGCTGCCCGCCGCGAACGGCCCGCAGCTCGCCCCGAGCGCGCCAGGTGACCGGTGTGGCTTCATTAGCGGGCACCACGGTCGACGAGACCAGGCGCTCCAACTCCGCCAACGGCCACGTGCCTTCGAGAAGCGCATCGTCGCTCTTGGCAAAGGCGGCCACGTCGAGCTTGAGGGGGTCGAAATCACGCGTTTTCATGGGCTGAAGTGTAAGTCTGGCCCTGTCTGGCATGACAGCGTGGATGGGACAATCCCCGCCATGACAAGTCGCCCCACCCTGATCCTGGGTTCCACCTCACGCTACCGCCGCGAGATGCTGCAGCGGCTGCGCCTGCCTTTTGACGTCCAGGCGCCCCATGTCGACGAAACCCCGCTCGCTGCAGAAGCGCCAGCCGACCTGGCACTGCGGCTGGCCATCGCCAAGGCGCGGGCGGTCGCCCGGCGGCACCCAAATGCCGTGGTGATCGGCTCCGATCAAGTGGCCGACCTGGACGGCACACCAATCGGCAAGCCCGGCACCCACGCCAAGGCCACTGAACAGCTGCGCGCCATGCGGGGCAAAGCGATCGTGTTTCAAACGGCGGTGGCGGTGGTCAGCCTGACGCGGGGCTACGAGGGTTCGGCCCTGGTGCCGGTGACCGTGCGCTTTCACGATCTGAGCGACGCCGAAATCGAGCACTACCTGCAAGCCGAACAGCCCTACGACTGCGCCGGCAGTGCCAAATCAGAGGCCTTGGGCATCGCCCTCCTGAGCGCGATCGAATCCGACGACCCGACGGCCCTCGTCGGCCTGCCGTTGATCAAGACCTGCGAGCTCCTGCGCGCAGCTGGCATCGACCCGCTCCAACCATGACGACGCCCCCTGGGAAGCTGATCCTGATGCCCAACACGCTCGATTTCGGCGTGAACGGCGAGGCTGACCTACAAGAAGTACTGCCCCTGGGAGCGATACGCATCGCGGCACGGCTGACCCACTGGGTGGCAGAGAACGCCAAGACCACCCGGGCCTTCCTGAAACGTGTCGACGCGGTGGTGCCTTTGGCGCAACCGCTGCAGGCCTTGTCCATCGTCGAATTGCCGCGCCCGCCCAAGGGCACGCGTGTCGTCGCACTGCCTGATCTGAAGCCTCTCATTCAGCCCGCCCTGCAGGGCCACGACATCGGTCTGATTTCCGAGGCCGGCCTGCCGGCAGTGGCCGACCCCGGAGCTGCATTGGTGCAGGCTGCCCATGCGCTGGGGGTGAGGGTCGAGGCGCTGGCCGGCCCCAGTTCGCTGCTGCTCGCTTTGGCGGCGAGTGGCCTGAATGGGCAAAGTTTTGCGTTCGTCGGTTATTTGCCGGTGGACGCCATGCAGCGCGGCACGCGCATCCGCGAGTTGGAAGCCTTGTCCAGACGCGCCGGGCAAACGCAGCAGATGATCGAAACACCGTACCGCAACGAAGCCTTGCTCGCAGCCTTGTTGACCCATCTGCGGGGCGACACCCAGCTGTCGGTGAGCTGCGGGCTGACCCTGCCTCAAGCCTGGACACGAACCGACGCCGTGGCCCAATGGAAGGCCCACACCAGCCAGATGCCCGCCGATGTGCCGGCCGTCTTTTCGCTGCTCGCGCCCTGAGCGCGCAAGGCTCAGGTCGTGGTCGGCTTGCTGCCACCAAACAGCGCCGCCACCTTCTTCTTGGGCTTGATGTTGGGCGAGAGCCCACGCCCTGCAGAGGCCGGCGCGACCTTGTTTTCCCACGCGGCAGCCGTATCGGGCGACGCACTGGGCTCGTAGGGTTTGTCGAAGAACGGGTCACGCGGTGCCCGCACCGGCTGGGCGTAGCTGCGCGCAGGGCGAGGGATATCGGCCATCGGCGCCGCCTCTTCGCGCACACGGCGCGGGCGCTCTTCGCGCGGAGGGCGGGCTTCGTCCAGCTCCAGCGGCTCGAGGTCGATCTTTTTCTTGATGAGCCGCTCAATGTCTGCCACCAAGCGTGCATCTGACGAAGACACCAGCGTCACGGCCAAGCCGGATGCCCCGGCGCGCCCGGTGCGGCCAATGCGGTGAACGTAGTCCTCCGCGTTGAAGGGCACGTCGAAGTTGAAAACGGCGGGCAGGTCGGCGATGTCCAGGCCACGCGCGGCCACGTCGGTGCACACCAGCACATCGACTTCACCGCGCTTGAACGCGTCGAGCGCCTTCAAGCGCTCGTCTTGCGACTTGTCGCCGTGCAAGGCATTGGTCTTCAAGCCATCACGCTCCAACGAGCGGGCCAGCCGCGCGCAACCGAGTTTGGAATTCACGAACACGAGGGCCTGCGTCAACGCACGGTCTTTCAGCAGCTTGACCACGGCGGCACGTTTGTCGTCCGTGGCCACGCTGTAGAAGCGCTGCTCCACGTTGGTGGCAGTGGCGTTCGGCCGCGCCACTTCCACCAGCACCGGGTCTTGCAGGTAGCTCTCGGCCAGGCGCTTGATCTCGGGTGAAAAAGTGGCCGAGAACAACAAGGTCTGGCGCTGCTTGGGCAGGTAACTCAAGATGCGCTGCAGGTCAGGCAAGAAGCCGATGTCGAGCATGCGGTCAGCCTCGTCGAGCACCACGTACTCCACCTGGTTGAGCACGCAGTTCTTGGCCTCGATGTGGTCGAGCAGCCGGCCTGGGGTGGCGATCAGCACTTCAACGCCGGTTTTCAGCTCCAGCGTCTGCGGCTTCATGTCGATGCCGCCAAACACCACCATCGCGCGCAGCTTGGTGTGCTTGGAATAGGTCTTGATGTTCTTCGCGACCTGGTCGGCCAGCTCACGCGTGGGCGCCAGCACCAGGGCGCGCACCGGGTGGCGGGCGGGGGAAGCGCTGCTGTTCTCGTGCTTCATCATCTTGTGCAGCAGCGGCAGCGAGAAGGCAGCCGTCTTGCCGGTGCCAGTCTGGGCAGCGCCCATCACGTCTCGCCCGGCCAGCACGATGGGGATCGCCTTGGCCTGGATCGGCGTCATGGTGGTGTAGCCGGATTCGGCGACGGCTCTTTCCAACAATGGGGCCAGGCCGAGAGAGGCGAATTCCATGGTCTCGGGGGCAGCCGTTTCGGCGGCATCCTCTTGTGAAGGCACGATACCGAGGGTTTCAATCGCTGTTTCATTCATCCTCGGATTATCTCCCGGGCCAGAAATGCCCTTCGATCGACCTGTGTGGCCCCACTAGAATCGCGCGGATCAGGGTGGCGTCGAGATAGCAGCCCCCTCAACGAACACACCTCAATCCCATGATTCTTGTCACCGGCGGCGCGGGCTTCATCGGCGCCAACTTCGTGCTCGACTGGATTGCCGCAACGGGCGAGCCGGTGCTCAACCTCGACGCCCTGACCTACGCAGGCAACCTAGAAAGCTTGAAGTCGCTCGACGGCAACACGCGACACGTGTTTGTTCAAGGCGACATCGGCGACCGCGCCCTGCTCGACCGGCTACTGGCCGAGCACCAGCCAAGGGCCATCGTGCACTTTGCAGCTGAAAGCCACGTCGACCGCAGCATCCACGGCCCCGGCGCCTTTGTGCAGACCAACGTCAACGGCACCTTCACCCTGCTCGAAGCGGCGCGAGGCCACTGGATGCAGCTGCAGGGCGAGGCCAAAGAAGCCTTTCGCTTCCACCACGTGTCGACCGACGAGGTCTACGGCTCGCTGAAGCCCACCGATGCGCCGTTCACCGAGACCCACGCCTACGAGCCAAACAGCCCGTACTCGGCCAGCAAGGCCGCCAGCGACCACCTCGTGCGCGCGTGGCACCACACCTACGGCATGCCGGTGGTCACCACCAACTGCAGCAACAACTACGGGCCCTATCACTTCCCGGAGAAGCTGATCCCGCTGATGATCGTCAACGCACTCGCCGGCAAACC
>JACMKJ010000618.1 GCA_014380155.1 Rhizobacter sp.
CTGGCACCGCCGGCACCGGGGCCGGTGGTGCAGCGGGTTGCGGTGGCGTGCCACAGGCCAGCAGGCCGGCCACGCTCAAGAAGGCCGTGGCCCAACGCATCGCCGGACGTAAAGAGGCCTGAAGCATTCGTGTCTCCGCAACCGTGGGGCGTCGACTATAGCCAGCGGGGGCTGCGTTTCGCGCCGCGCCCGGGTTGTTTCGCGCCGAAGGCAGGCACTTTGTCGCAGGCGCGAGGCCATGGCTGGCGCGCCGGAGCACAGTGGCGCACCAGCCGGGGCCCAGCGCACCCGCCCAGTAGACTTCTCCCCGTCACCCGCCCCACCATGTCGAACCCCGAAACCCGCGCCTCCGACTTCTTGCGCCATGGGCTCATCGTCGTGGCCTTCAACGTCGTCATTGCGTTGGGGCTGACTCTGCGCAACGGTGATGCGCTGACCCAGATGGTCTATTCACAGGCCATCGGCTTGTGCATCTGGATGTGCGTTGACTTCGGTCGCTTCGCATTCAAACGCGACCCCGCCAGCAAGTGGCCCATGGGCTGGCGGCGCTGGGTTCTGCTGCTCATCGCCGTCCCGGTGGGCTACGTCGCCGGCGTGTCCATCGGCGACATCTACTGCAACTGCTCCAGGTGGGAACAGGTGGCGCACTCGCCGCGCATGTTTGCGGCTTACCTTTTCCTGGCCGCAACGGCCAGCGCCGGCATCAGCTACTTCTTCTACAGCAGCGGGCGCACGCAAGGCCTGGAGCAACTGGTCGCCACCGCCCAGCGCGACGCGGCCGAAAACCAGCTCAAGCTGCTGTCGTCGCAGCTCGAGCCGCACATGCTCTTCAACACGCTGGCCAACCTGCGCGTGCTGATCGGCACCGACCCGCAACGCGCCCAGATGATGCTCGACCACCTGGTCTCCTTCATGCGCTCCACGCTGACGGCCTCGCGCAACATGCTGCACCCGCTGGCCGACGAGTTCGCGCGCATCGACGACTACCTGGCGTTGATGAAGATCCGCATGGGCGAACGCCTGCAGACCGAAGTGGCCTTCCCCACCGAGCTGGGCGAGCTGGCCGTGCCCACCTTGCTGCTGCAGCCGCTGGTCGAAAACGCCATCAAGCACGGCCTGGAGCCGCACGTCGAGGGTGGCCACCTGCGGGTGGGTGCGCGCCGCGAGGGCCATGACCTGGTGCTGAGCGTGCGCGACACCGGCGCGGGCCTGTCGACCGTGGCCAACGACGGCACGCACTTCGGCGTGAACCAGGTGCGCGAACGTTTGTCCACGCTCTACGGCCCCTCGGCCACGCTCATGCTCAGCACACCCGACGATGGCGACGGCGGCACGCTGGCCACCGTTCGCATCCCCCTGAACCGAACCGTGTGAACAAGGCACCCACGCCATGAACGCCACCGCCCTCATTGCCGAAGACGAACCGCTGCTGGCCGCGCACCTGAAGGCCGAGCTGCTGCGCCTGTGGCCCACGCTCCACGTCGTGGCCACCGTCGGCCATGGTGAAGCGGCGGTGCAGCAGGCGCTGGCGCTGCGGCCGAACATCCTCTTTCTCGACATCCGCATGCCGGGGCTGAGCGGCCTCGAAGCCGCCCACGCGCTGGCCGAAGACTGGCCCGAAGGCGAGCCCTTCCCGCTGGTGGTGTTTGTGACGGCACACGACCAGTACGCACTCGAAGCTTTTGACCGCGCCGCCGTCGACTACGTGCTCAAACCCATCTCGGCCGAGCGCCTGGCGCAGACCTGCACCCGCCTGCAGCAGGCGCTTCGCCAGCGCGAGCAAACCACGGTGCCCGACGGTGCACTCGACGCCGCGCTGACACAGCTGCGCAGCCTGCTGGGCGCGTCGGCACCAGTCGGCAATGTGCCCAAGCTCAGCGTGATCCAGGCCGGCGTGGGTGCGGCCATCCACATGGTGAAGGTCGACGAGGTGCTGTATTTCGAGGCGGCCGACAAATACGTGCGCCTGGTCACGCCGGAGCGCGAGCACCTCATACGCATCTCGCTGCGTGAGCTGCTGCCGCAGCTCGACATGCAACGCTTCTGGCAGATCCACCGCGGCACGGTGGTGCGCGCCGACGCCGTGGCCACCGCCGTGCGCGACGAATCCGGCAAGCTCACCCTGAGCCTGCGCGGCCACGCCGACAAGCTGGCGGTGAGCCGGCTTTACGCCCACCTCTTCAAGGCGATGTGATGAGCCGCTCGCACCTGCCTCCCGACAGCATCGAAGCGCGCGCCACGCGCCGTGTGCGCAAGAAGCTGGGCTTCTACATCCATGCCCTTGTGTTCGTTCTGGTGAACCTCGGGCTCTTCATCGCTGGCGAACTCACGGGCCGCCATCGCGGGCCGGTGTTTATCTGGGGCTGGGCCCTAGGCCTCGCGATCCACGGCCTGTTCACCTTCGTCAGCCTGCAAGGCGAAGGGGTGCGCGAACGCATGATCCGTGAAGAAATCGAGCGCATGAAGCGCGACAAGAAGTAGAGGTTTCCTCCGGCGCGCACCCGTCCGGGGCCTTTAGCCTCACCAAGCGCGCTCACTCGCAGTGCATGCCCGCGTCAGAGCGCGACATTTCACACGCGACACCGTTCACGACGGGGTGCGCTTGCTGGCGCACTTCGTGCACCATAGCTTCCTTTCACTCACTCGGCTCACTCACATGCTTCCCATGCGTTCTGTACTGTTCTGCGCGTCACTGGCTTGCGCATTTGTTCTGTCCGGTTGCGACCGCATCCCCGACACCGTCAAGATCGGCGTCGCTCAACCGATGACCGGCCCGCTCGCGGCGCTGGGCAACGACATGAAAAACGGCGTTCAACTCGCCGTCGACGAGCTCAACGCCCAAGGCTTCAAGATCGACGGCAAAGCCGTCAAGCTGGAAGTGGTGGCTGTCGACGACAAGGCCAATGCCGAAGAGGGCGCTCGGGTCGCCCAGACCCTGGTCGACGCAGGCGTGGTGGCGGTGGTGGGCCACCTCAACTCCGGCGTGAGCATGGCTGCCGCTCCCATCTACGCCAAGCACGACATCGCTCAGCTTGCCATCTCGACCAAGCCCGAATACACCCAGCTCGGCCTTTCGACCACGCTTCGAATGGTGGCCAACGACGCCCTGCAGTCGAAGGCCCTGGGCTCGTACGCGGCCGGCCTGGCGGGCGGCAACAAGTTTGCGGTGGTCGACGACAACACGCCTTATGGCAAGGGCCTGGCCGACCTGGCCGCGGCCGAGATCGTGAAGGCCGGCAAGCCGGTCACCGTGCGCCGGTCGTTCGACGACAAGACCACCGACTTCAGCACCCTGGTGCCCGAGCTCAAGGCGGCAGGCGTCGACGTGTTCGTCACCACGCTGGCCGACTTTCAGGTCGGCGCGTTGATCGAACAACTCGTCAAGGCCGAGCTCACCAACATGGTGATCATCGGCGGCGACACGATCAAGACGACCAAGATGGCGACCATGGCCAAAGGCGTGCGCATGGTGTATGCCACTTCGCCCATCATCGACGCCGCCGAGTTCCCGGCCGGGTTGCCGTTCCTGGCCAAGTTCAATGCCGCCTTCAAGGCCGACCCCGTTTACGGTGCGCACTATTCCTACGACGCCACCTATGTGTTGGCGGCTGCCATGCGTCGCGCCGAATCGGCCAATCCCAAGAAGGTGACCGCCCAGCTCAAGGTGATCGATGCGCTGGCTCCCGTCACCAACAACATGCGCTTTCGCGAAGACGGCGAACAGAAGTACGGGGCAGTGAGCATCTACCGGGTGACCCGAGGGGTGTGGGAGACCGTGACCCGCAGCTCCAACTGGTAAGCGTCTTAACGACTTAGGGGCGCCCGCTATGCGCGGCGCCCCCAGGTCTTGCGGTGCCGCTATCAGCGGCTGATTTCAGTGGTGCTGGCGGCGGTCGTCGCGGCGGTCGTCGCGGCGATCGTCCCTGCGGTCATCACGACGGTCGTCGCGGCGGTCATCCCGGCGGTCGTAGCGGTCATGGTGGCGATAGTGGCCATGACCATGCCGGTAATGTGGCACCGCGTAACCGCTGCGAACCACCACAGGCGCGCCGTAGTAACGCGGCACATACACCGGCTCAGGGCGGTAAACCACCACCGGGGCAGGTCGATACACCACCACCGGCTCGGGCTGCACATAGACCGGGCGCGGTTCGTAGTAGCCCGGCGCATTGGAAATCACGGTGCCCACGTGCGGCAGGTTGATACCCACGGACCAGTGAACGTCACCGGCGTGTGCGGTGCCAGCGGCCAGGGTGCCCAGGGCGATCAAGCCAGCGGCAAAAGCGGATTTTCGGTTGAACATGGTGTGCTCTCCTTCAAAGAGCCGGCAGCAATTGGCCGGTCTGAGCACACAACGGGTCTTGAACCCGGGCCGTTCACAAGCGACAGGTAAAGCCTGTGTTGCTGTACGTAAAGCGCACGGGCAAGCCGCTCAGGGGTTCTCACCCTTTTGAACCAACTCGGCCATGGCCTGCAGGTCGGCCAGCTCGGTCAGCACCTCGAACTGGAACCCCGCACGCCGGCCCGGCCGGCTGCTCAGCATCAGTTCGCGAAAGTGCGCGGGCAAATCGGCCGGTTTTTTCCATGCCTCACTCAGGAGGTTGATGATGTGCGGGTGGCGCCGTGCCGTGGCCAGCGGCTGGTAGCGCGGCGGCAGGCGCGCCAGCCAGGTGTGGGCTTCGGGCGTGAGCCCGGCCGCCTGCGGTTTGCGCTTGGGGTGCGGCGAGGCAGGGGCAGCGTCGTCCAACAACTGGGCAGGCGTGGTCGTCACCCACAGGCTGTTGGGTGTGGTCGGGCCGGGCTCGTCGGGCGGTAGCGAGTGGTTCATGACCCGATTGTTCGAGCAGATCGACTGGGGCCCAATAGCCCTCGCCCACCCAGCCAGGGGGGACGGCCAGAAGATAGAAGCGCCCCCCGTGCGATGGATCACGCGCCTGCGGAAGCGAGCCCTCGCAGAGGGTGCGCACTACAATCGTTTTTGCTGGTTCCCTCACCCTTTTGAACAGAGAAGCGCCTTGCATGAGCGACGATAAAAGCCACACCCCCAGCAACTTCTTGCGGCAGATCATCGAGCGCGACTTGGCCCAGGGCACCTACGCCAGCCGCCACTTCGCCGGCACGCCGGGCGACGCCGCCCACCACGCCGCCGGCCCGCTAGACGCCGCCAAGATCCGCACCCGCTTCCCGCCCGAGCCCAACGGCTACCTGCACATCGGCCACGCCAAGAGCATCTGCCTCAACTTCGGCCTGGCGCGCGACTACGGCGGTGTGTGCCACATGCGCTTCGACGACACCAACCCCGAGAAGGAAGAGCAGGAGTACGTCGACTCCATCCTCGACGCGGTGACCTGGCTCGGCTTCGACTGGCAGCAAAACGGCACCAGCCACCTTTTCTACGCCAGCAACTACTTCGACTTCATGTACCGCGCGGCCGAGGCGCTCATCGGCGCCGGCCTGGCGTATGTGGACGAGCAGACGCCCGACGAGATGCGCCACAACCGCGGCGACTTCGGCACCCCCGGCACCAACAGCCCGTTTCGCAGCCGCTCAGCGGCCGATAACCTGGCCCGCTTTCGCGAGATGCGCGACGGCCAGCACGCCGACGGCGCGATGGTGCTGCGCGCCAAGATCGACATGGCCTCGCCCAACATCAACCTGCGCGACCCGGCCCTTTACCGCATCAAGCGCGCCACCCACCACAACACCGGCGACACCTGGTGCATCTACCCGATGTACACCTTCGCGCACCCGATTGAAGACGCGCTGGAGAACATCACCCACAGCATCTGCACGCTCGAGTTCGAAGACCAA
>JACMKJ010000619.1 GCA_014380155.1 Rhizobacter sp.
TGCAAGGCGGCCAATGCGCGCCGCGTCGGGCACGCTGACCTCGGGCAGGCGCGCGCGGCCCGCCACGATCTGCTTGCGTACCTTGGCCTCCTCCTTGGCCCATGCGGCGCTGAAGGCTTCGCC
This sequence comes from Rhizobacter sp., assembly GCA_014380155.1. Classification (GTDB taxonomy): domain Bacteria; phylum Pseudomonadota; class Gammaproteobacteria; order Burkholderiales; family Burkholderiaceae_C; genus Rhizobacter. Next base: position 124 of record JACMKJ010000619.1, read on the forward strand.
ATCGCGCTCGAACGCGTCGCGCCGTTTCACGACCTCGACGCGCGAAAGCAGGTCTTGCGGCGTGCGCACTTCGACCGAGAGGCCGAAGCGGTCGAGCAACTGCGGGCGAAGCTCGCCCTCTTCGGGGTTGCCGCTGCCCACCAGCACGAAACGCGCAGGGTGGCGCACGCTCAGGCCTTCACGCTCGACCACGTTTTCACCCGATGCGGCAACGTCGATCAACAGGTCGACCAGGTGGTCTTCGAGCAGGTTGACTTCGTCGATGTAGAGAAAGCCGCGGTTCGCCCGCGCCAGCAGGCCGGGCTCGAAGGCCTTGACACCTTGCGCCAGCGCGCGCTCCAGGTCGAGCGCACCAACGACCCGGTCTTCGGTCGCGCCCAGCGGCAGGTCGACCACCGGCACCGGCACGGTGTGGCTCTTCAGTGCAACGCCCTTGCCTTTCAGCTTGCGCGCCTCGCAGTCTTCGCAGCCCGTTGACAACGCCGGGTCGCAGCGGTAGCGGCAATCGACCACCGCGCGCATCGGCGGCAACAGTGCCGCGAGTGCGCGCACCGCAGTCGACTTGCCGGTGCCCCGGTCGCCAAACACCAGCACACCACCGATGCGCGCGTCGATGGCAGCGATCAGGATGGCCACCTTCATTTCGTCTTGACCAACGATCGCGGAGAAAGGAAAGACCAAGGTGAGCTCCAGACCAGATGAACAAACCCTGAACCAAGAAATGTAAAGTTCAATGGCACACGGGAAGTGTCAGACTATTCTGACGGTTCACAGTGATCCGATCAAGGAATGTTCATGCGCAACCCAAGTCGACGAGTGTTCGTGATGACGGTGATGGCGGGCGGCAGCGCCCTCACCGCCACGCGCGTCTCGGCCCAGGCAGCCGCCCCGGCCCTTGCAGAAACCGACCCACAGGCGGCGGCGCTTGGCTACAAGGCCGACGGCAGCAAGGTCGACAAGGCCAAGTACCCGCAGCACGTTGCCACCCAGGTGTGCAGTGGTTGCAACTTCTATCAGGGCAAGCCCACCGAACCCACGGCTCCGTGCCAGCTCTTCGCCGGCAAGAAGGTGGTCGCAAAAGGCTGGTGCACTGCCTGGGCCAAAAAGGCCTGAACCAGCACTCAGCGCGCTGACCGTGCCCGCCGTGCCTTCTTGGCCGGCGTCACACCCACGTGCCCCATCTGCCGGTGCACCTGCGCCTGCGCCTGCTCGATCAGGAACTGCTCGAACGCCAGCGCCACCTGGGGCAGCTGGCGCGAAGCCAGGTGCATCACGAACCAGTCGCGCTCGATCGGGTTATCGGGCAGCGGCAGCACCTGCAGCACGCCGGTCTGCAACTCGAGCACGCAGGTGTGCAGCGACAGGAAGGCCACGCCGAAGCCCGCCGCGCACATCTGCTTGATGGCCTCGTTGCTCGACATCTCGGAGCCGATGCGCAGCGGCACACCCGCCTCCTTGAAGATGCGCTCGATGGTCGAGCGTGTGCCCGAGCCGCGCTCGCGCACCAGCAGGTGTGTGCCCGCGATGGAGGCGATGCTCGGCAAGCGCTCGCGCATCACCGGGTGCGTGGGCGACGCCACGAACGCCATCGGGTGCCTGGCGAACGCGGCCGAGGCGGTCTTCAGCTCGGCCGGCGGGCGGCCCATGATCGCGACGTCGATCTCTTGCCCGGCGAGCAGGCGCACGATCTCGTCGCGGTTGCCAGCCTGCAGCTTGACCTTGACCTTGGGGTTCTGGTTGGCGAATGTCACCAGCAGCGGCGGCAGCAGGTACTCGGCCGTGGTCACCGCGCCCACGCGCAAGGTGCCGGCAAACACGCCCTGCAACGTGGCCATCTCTTCGCCGGCCTCGCGCCACAGCTCGAGGATGCGGCTGGCATAAGCCGCAAGCAACTCGCCCGCCTCGGTGAGGCGAATGCCGCGCCCGCTGCGCTGCAAGAGGGGCGTGCGCGCCGACTCTTCAAGCAGGCCGATCTGGATCGACACCGCAGGCTGCGTGAGGTGCATTTCTTCGGCCGCAGCCGACACGCTGCCCAGGCGCGCCACGGCATGAAAGGTGGCGAGCTGGCGGAACGAGGCACCACGTGACAAGGGCATGGCGGCACATTAGTCAAACCTAATGTCAATGTCAAAACATTTAACTTATCCGAATTGATCACGCTGCCTACATTGTTGCCACACCCCACCCGACAGGAGACGATCTTGGGCCAGATGAACGAGCCAACGCAGATCACCGACACCAAGAAGCGCTATGCCGCCGGGGTGCTCAAGTACGCACAGATGGGCTACTGGAACGGTGATTACGAGCCCAAGCCGACCGACGTGCTGGCGCTGTTTCGCATCACGCCACACGATGGCGTGGACCCGATCGAAGCGGCCGCCGCGGTGGCCGGCGAGTCGAGCACCGCCACCTGGACGGTGGTGTGGACCGACCGCCTCACCGCCTGCGACATGTACCGCGCCAAGGCCTACCGCATCGACCCGGTGCCAGGCATCCCGGGCCAGTACTTCTGCTACGTGGCCTACGACTTGAGCCTGTTCGAAGAGGGTTCGATCACCAACGTGGCCGCCTCGATCATCGGCAACGTCTTCAGCTTCAAGCCGCTCAAGGCGGCGCGGCTCGAAGACATGCAGTTCCCGGTGGCCTACGTGAAAACCTTCACCGGGCCGCCCACCGGCATCGTGGTCGAGCGTGAGCGGCTCGACAAGTTCGGCCGCCCGCTGCTGGGCGCCACCACCAAGCCGAAGCTCGGGCTGTCGGGGCGCAATTACGGTCGCGTGGTGTACGAGGGCCTGAA
>JACMKJ010000062.1 GCA_014380155.1 Rhizobacter sp.
AGCAGCGCCATGCTCAGGCCACCCGCCAGCGTGAGGGCACCGCCCACCGCCACCGCGCCGCGCAGGCCGCGCGCGAGCAGCAAACGGCGGCACAGAAAAGTGCCCGCCACATACGCCATCGAGCTTGACAACAAAAAGGCGCCATAGGTCACGCGCGAAGTGCCGAGCACGTCGATGAACACAAACGACGAGCCGGCCAGCGTGACGAACAAGCCGCCATAGGTCAACGCCGACAGCGCAGCCCAGGCGCGAAAGGTCGGGTTGCGCACCACGCTCACCCAGTTTTTCAGCATTGGCGCGATCTGCGTGGCGGTGGGGTTGAGGCGCGGCGCGGTTTCTTCGAAGCGCCACGCCACGAAGGCCAGCGTGCCCGCTCCAAACACCGCCAGCACCGTGAGCGCCACGTGCCAGCTCAGCCACTGCACGATCAGGCCGCCGACCAGCGGGCTCGCCATCGCGATGAAGCCCAAGCCGGTGAGCGCGCGCGACATCACCCGCGCGCCTTCATGCGGCGCATACAGGTCACGCACGATCGAGCGACCGCAGGTGACAGCAGCGGCCATCGCCGCGCCCTGCAACGCGCGCCACAGGATCAGCCAGCCGATGGTGGGCGCAGCGGCGCTGAGCACGCTCGCCACGGTGTAAAGCGACAGTCCCACCAGCAGCACCGGCCGGCGCCCGAAGCGGTCGGCCAGCGGGCCGCAGATCAGCTGGCCGAACCCGAAGCAGATGATCAGTGCCGACAAGGTGAGCTGCGCTGCCGACACCGTGGTGTGCAGGTCGCGCGCGAGCATGGGCAGCGCGGGCAGGTAGAGGTCGGTGGTGACGGGTTGGATGCCCAGCAGCAGCGTGAGCACCATCACCACGGTGGCCGGGTTCATTGTCAGGCCGCTGTCGCCAGGATGGCCATGGTGATGCGCGACACGCAGGTGAGTTGCCCCTTCTCGTTGCGGATCTCGATCTGCCACACATGGGTGGTGCGGCCGATGTGAACCGGCTTGGCGATGCCCTCGACCCAGCCTTCACTCGCACTGCGGATGTGGTTGGCGTTGATGTCCAGCCCCACGGCGCGGTGGCCGGCGGGCGAGGCGAACGCGGCGCCGCACGAGCCCAGCGTTTCGGCCAGCACCACCGACACGCCGCCGTGCAGGATGCCCGCGGGCTGCTTGGTGCGTGCATCGACCGGGCAGCGCGCGCGGATGAAATCGTCGCCGACCTCGAGGAACTCGATGCCGAGCAGGGCCACCGTGGTGTTGACGTGAATGGCGGTGAGCAGCTCCACGGAGGCGGGTTGTTTCCAGATGGTGGTCATGGGTGCAATGGGGGTGGGGTGATGGAACTCGCCGTGCAGCTTGCCACGAGTGGGCTTCACCGGGTGCTTGCTAGGATGATCGACCTTTTTCAAGCCCGTGCAGGAGCAGTTCATGACAAGAACCCGGCGTTGCCTCGCCACCTTGGTGGCCGTGTGCATCGGCTTTGGTGGTGTGGCCCCCACAGCGCAGGCCGCTGGCTTGATCAGCGCCGAACAAGTGGCGGCCAGCGTGGGCCCGCGCAGCGCAACCGACGACCGTGCCCAGTTGCTGGCCACGCTCGAGCGCACCGATGTGGCGGCCGAGCTGGTGGCCCGTGGTGTGAGTGTCGACCAGGCTCGTCTGCGTGTGGCCGCGCTGAGCGATGCCGAAGCCGCGCTGCTCGCCGCCGAGATCGACAAGGCGCCGGCTGGCGCCGGCGAGCTGATCGGCACGCTGATCCTGGTGTTCGTGGTGCTGGTCTTCACCGACATCTTCGGCTACACGCGCATCTTCCCGTTCATCAAATCCAACCGTTGAGCGCGCGTTGATGTGGCGAGCGCTGCTGGCGTTGTGGCTGGCCTGTGTGTCGGGCTGCGCCGTCCAGACGGCAGCGTTGCACGCCGCGCCGCCGGCCGGCTTGCCGCGCAGCGTGGAGCTCGCCAACACCCCTTTCTTTGCGCAGACCGAGTACCAGTGTGGCCCGGCCGCGCTCGCCACCGCCTTGGGCGCGGTGGGGGTGAGTGCGTCGCCGGTCACCTTGGGCCAGCAGGTGTTCCTGCCCGCGCGTGGCGGCAGCCTGCAGGCCGAGATGCTGGCCGGCGCGCGGCGGCAGGGGGTGGTCGCGACCGTCATTCCCGGCCGGCTCGAAGCGGTGTTGCGTGAGCTGGCTGCGGGCCATGTGGTGGTGGTGTTGCAAAACCTAGGGTTGAGTTTTGCGCCGCTTTGGCACTACGCAGTGGTCATTGGCTACGACCTCGACACGGACGAAGTGCTGCTGCGCTCGGGCACCACGCGGCGCGTCACGATGCCGCTGCGCACCTTCGAGTTCACCTGGGCGCGCTCGGGGTTCTGGGCTTTCGTCGCCTTGCCGCCGGGTGGCTGGCCGGTGACCGCGCAGGCCGATGCCGTGGTCGAGGCGGCGATCGGCTTCGAGCGCAGCGCCACGCCGGTGCAGGCTCTGCAAAGCTACGAAAACGCCGCCCAACGCTGGCCCGACCAACTGCCGCTGGCCATCGGCCTAGGCAACGCGGCCCATGCGACCGGCGACAAGCGCCGCGCGGCGCAGGTGTTCCGCGCCGCGGCAGAGCGGCACGGCAGC
>JACMKJ010000063.1 GCA_014380155.1 Rhizobacter sp.
TGCGAGGCATGGCAAGTGGCTGGGGGTCGGGCACCGTCGGAGCGAAAAAGGGCCCCGTCTTGGGGCCCTGGCGCGGTTTCTGTCGATCAGGCCGCGCCATCTGGCACGAACACGTAGCCTACGCCCCACACTGTCTGGATGTAGCGCGGCTGGGCCGGGTCGGGCTCGATCATCTTGCGCAGACGGGAGATTTGTACGTCAAGGCTGCGGTCGAAGGGTTCGAACTCGCGGCCGCGTGCGAGCTGGGCCAGCTTGTCGCGCGACAGCGGCTGGCGCGGGTGGCGCACCAACGCCTTGAGCATGGAGAACTCGCCGGTGGTCAGCGCGATCTGCTCGCCGTCTTTCGACAGGCGGCGCAGCGCGAGGTCGAACTCGAACGGGCCGAAGCTCACCGTCTGAGCGTCCTTGGCCGGTGCGCCAGGCGCCTCCATCGCCGGGCGGCGGCGCAGCACGGCGTGAATGCGCGCCAGCAGCTCACGCGGGTTGAAAGGCTTGGGCAGGTAGTCGTCTGCACCGACTTCGAGGCCGACGATGCGGTCCACGTCTTCGACTTTGGCTGTGAGCATGATGATGGGCGTCACGTCGTTCGCGGCGCGCAAGCGGCGGCAGATCGACAGGCCGTCTTCGCCCGGCAGCATCAGGTCGAGCACGATCAGGTCGACCGTCTCTCGGGTGAGCACGCGGTTGAGCGCTTTCGAGTCTTCGGCCAGCAGCACCTCGAACCCTTCTTGGGTGAGGTAGCGGCGCAGCAGGTCGCGGATGCGGGCGTCGTCGTCGACCACGACGATGCGGTCGGGGCGGGCGTTGGTGTTGGGCGTCATGGCTGGCCTCTCCGTCATTTGTAACAGCGGGCATTGTGCGCAGGTTCACAGGCGGTTTTGGCGAGCCTTGACCACTTGTTACAAATCTATGACAGGGGCGCCAAACCACCAAGTGAAGCTTTGTGAAGTCCATGGTGGCGTGTCGGCGCAGCGGCATGATCGGTCGTTGAGCGGGCATCTCACTCCCGCCCGGCGAGGCGTTCATGAAAGCTTTGATTCCTTCCCAGCTGTCTGTGGCCGATGCGCGGCACCTGCTGTCGCGCACCGGCTTCATGCCGTCGCCTGGTGAGTTGCAGCCGTGGGTTGGCATGCCGGCAGAGGCCGCGGTCGACAAGCTGATCAGCGCCGCGCTGCGTGCGAAGCCGGTCAACCCCGCGCCGGCGTTCACGCGTGAAGCCTGGCGCACGCCTTATGGCCGCTTGGCCGACGACGAGGCCCGCAAGGCGGCGCGCCAGCAGTCGCGCGCCGACACCATTGCCCTGGCCGCGTGGTGGCTGCAGGAGATGCGCGACACGCCCACCCCACTGGCCGAGCGCATGGTGCTGTTCTGGCACAACCACTTCGCCACCTCGGCGCAGAAGGTGCAGCAGCCGCAAGGCATGTACGTCCAGCACCAGCTCTTGCGCCAACATGCACTGGGCTCGTTTCGCGAGCTGCTGCACGCTGTGGCGCGCGACCCGGCGATGTTGATTTACCTCGACGGTGCCGCCAATCGTGCTCAAGCGCCGAACGAAAACTTCGCGCGTGAGGTGATGGAGCTGTTCACCCTGGGTGAAGGCCAGTACAGCGAGCGTGACATCAAGGAAGCAGCGCGTGCCTTCTCTGGCTGGGCGGTCGACCGCGAGACCTGGCGCGCGCAGTTGCGGCCTCGTCAGCACGACGACGGTGAGAAGACGCTGTTCGGCCGCAGCGCTCGCTTTGACACCACCAGCGCGCTCGATGCCATGCTGGATCAGCCGGCCGCCGCGCGTTTCATCACCACCAAGCTGTGGCGCGAGTTTGTATCGCCCACGCCCAACGCCGCGAGCGTGGAGCGCATCGCCCAGCGTTTTCGCACCAGCGGCTGGCGCACCGAGGTGGCCTTTCGCGAGCTGCTGTTGAGCGATGCGTTCTGGGCCGACGAGTCGCGCGCCGCGCTGATCAAGTCGCCGGTGGAGCTGGCGGTGGGCACGCTGCGGCAGTTCGACATCCAGCTCGACAACACCTTGCCGCTGGTGGCGGTGACCTCGCGCCTGGGGCAGATGCTGTTCCTGCCGCCCAACGTGAAGGGTTGGCCGGGCTACACCGACTGGATCAACAGCACCAGCCTGCTGAACCGCAAGCGCTTCACCGAGCGGCTGTTTCGCGGCCTGGACATGAACATGAACAGCATGGGTGGTGGTCGTGGTGTCGACATGCGCTTCGATGCCGAAGCCTGGCTCAAGCCGATGGGCGCCTGGCCCGACCGCGAGCCCGATGCGGCCGCGCAGGCGCGCATCGTCGAAGCGGTATTGGCCACGCCGGCCGTGAACCCGGTGCCCGCCGGCACCGTGGGCTTGCAGTACCTGCGGGCGCTCAGCCTCGACCCCGCCTTTCAGCTCAAGTGAGGAGCCTCGCCATGATCGACAGACGCCAGATATTGAGCCTGAGCGGCCTTGCCTTGCCCGGGGTGCCCAGCCTCGCGTGGGCGCAACGGGCTGCGTCTGCGGCCGACCGCATGCTGGTGCTGGTGGAGCTGAAGGGCGGCAACGACGGGCTCAACACCGTCGTGCCCTATGCGCACCCCGTCTACGCGCAACTGAGGCCCACACTCGGGCTCAAACCCGACGAGGTGCTGAAGCTGGACTCGGCGATCGGCTTGCACCCCTCGCTTGCGCCCTTGCTGCCGTTGTTCGAGAAACGCGAGATGGCCATCTTGCTGGGCCTGGGCTACCCGCAGCCCAACCTGTCGCACTTTCGCTCGATCGAGATCTGGGACACCGCTTCGCGCTCGACCGAATACCTCGACGAAGGCTGGGTGGCACGCGCCATGTCGGCCGGCCTGCGCGATGCGGCCCGCTTCACCACCGAGGGCGTGGCCGTGGGCAGCGCCGGGCTGGGTGCGCTGAGCGGCGCGAGGGCGGTGTCGCTCACCAACACCGAGGCCTTCGTCAACCAGGCGCGTCTGGTCACACCCGCCAGCGTGCGCGGCAATGCGGCGCTGGAGCATGTGTTGCGTGTCGAGGCTGGTGTGTTGCAGGCCGCTGAAGGCTTGCGCAACCCCGGTGGGGCGCCGCTCAACACCGAGTTCCCGACGCACGGCTTTGGCCAGGCAGTTCGCGCCACCTGCCAGATCGTGGCAGGGCAGAAAGGCCGGGGTGGTGTGCCGGTATTCCACCTCACGCACGGCAGCTTCGACACCCACCGTGGGCAGCTCGGCACGCATGCCACGCTGCTGAAGCAGCTCGCCGAAGGCCTGGTGGCCTTGCGTGCCGGCTTGGTGGAAGTGGGGGCCTGGGAACGAACGCTCGTCGTCACCTATTCTGAATTTGGCCGCCGTGCGCGTCAAAACCA
>JACMKJ010000064.1 GCA_014380155.1 Rhizobacter sp.
CCGATGCAAAAGCGGCTGAAGATCTCGCCCAGCAAGTCGTCGGGGGTGAAGGCACCAGTGATCTCGGACAGCGCGTTGTGTGCCAGGCGCAGCTCCTCGGCGAGCAGGTCAAGGGCCGGTTCGGCGGAAGTGGCTTGTGCCTGGGCGGCATCGAGGTGCAAGCGGGTGCGCTGCAAGGCCTGCACGTGGCGGGCTCGGGCGATGAACAGGCCCTCGGGCTGCGCATGCCAGCCGGCGAGCTCCAGCAGTTTGTGGCGCAAGGCGTCGAGCCCGGCGCCGGTGTGGGCCGACAGAACCAGGCCCGGGGCATGCGCGGTCGCTGCCAAGTCGCTCTTGTTGAACACATGCAGCACCCGCGCGGCGAGTGGCACGAGGCGTTGTGCAATCACTGCATCGCCCGCGTCGTAGACGGGCTCGCTAACACGTGTGAGGTCGTGCATGAACAGCACCGCGTCGGCGCGGGTGATCTCGTCCCAGCTGCGGGCAATGCCGATGCGCTCGACTTCGTCGCCGGCTTCTCGCAGGCCTGCGGTGTCGATCACGTGCAGCGGCACACCTTCGATCTGGATCGTCTGGCTCACCTTGTCGCGGGTGGTGCCGGGAATGGGCGTGACGATGGCCAGCTCGGCGCCCGCCAGCGCGTTGAGCAGCGAGCTCTTGCCCACGTTGGGTTGCCCCGCGAGCACCACCTGGATGCCTTCGCGCAGCAGCGCGCCCTGCCGCGCGCGGTCGAGCACGGCAGCCACCTGTGTGGCGATGGCATCGAGCTGGCCGCGGGCATCGGCCTTTTGCAGAAAGTCGATGTCTTCTTCGGGAAAGTCGAGCGTGGCTTCGACCAGCATGCGCAAGTTGACCAACCTGTCACGCAGGCCATCGATCTGAGCCGAGAAGGCGCCGGTGAGCGAGCGGCTGGCCGAGCGTGCTGCGGCTTCGGTGCTCGCATCGATCAGGTCGCTCACCGCTTCGGCCTGGGCCAGGTCGAGCTTGTCGTTGAGGTAGGCGCGCTCGGTGAACTCACCCGGCTCGGCCAGGCGCAGCCCGATGCCGGCACCCGCCTCGAGGCAGCGCGCCAAGAGCAGCTGCAGCACCACCGGCCCGCCGTGCGCCTGCAGCTCGAGCACGTCTTCGCCGGTGTACGAGTGCGGCCCCGGGAAGTGGATTGCAATGCCTTGGTCGATCGGCTGGCCCAGCGCATCGACAAAGGGCAGGTAGCTCGCGTGGCGAGCTTTCAGCGGCTGGCCGCAGAGGGCGTTGATCAGCGGCTGCAGCGTGCGCCCCGACGCGCGAACAATGCCCACCGCGCCGCGGCCGGCAGCGGTGGTGATGGCCACAATGGGCTGGTGGTGGCGCGGCAACATGCCCGCGATTGTGGCTACTTGCCGAGCACACCCAGCTGCTTGTTGATGAACCACTGCTGGGCGATCGCGAGGATGTTGTTGGTCAGCCAGTACAGCACCAGGCCGGCCGGGAAGCCAAAGAACATCACTGAGAACACCAGCGGCATGATCCACATCATGCGGGCCTGGATGGGGTCCGGCGGCGTCGGGTTGAGCCAGGTCTGCAACAGGCTCGACGCGGTCATCAGCAACGGCAAGATGAAGAGCGGGTCTTTGGCCGAGAGGTCGGTGATCCAGCTGATCCACGGGGCGTTGCGCATTTCGACGCTGGCCAGCAGCACCGAGTAGAGCGCAATGAAAAACGGCATCTGCACCAGGATCGGCAAGCAGCCGCCCAGCGGGTTGACCTTTTCTTCGCGGTACATGCGCATCATCTCTTGCTGCATCTGCTGCGGCTTGTCCTTCAGCCGCTCGCGCATTTCCATCACCTTGGGGTTGATGGCTTTCATCTTGGCCATGGAGCGATAAGCGCTCACGTTCAGCCAATAGAAGGCGATGCGCAACAGCACCACCAGCGCCACGATGGCCCAGCCCCAGTTGCCCAGAATCGCGTGCAGCTGGGTGAGCAGCCAGAACAGCGGCGCGGCCAGCACGGTGAGGTAGCCGTAGTCGCGCACGAGGTCGAGGCCGGGGGCCACGTCGCTCAGGGCCTTGAGTTTCTTGTCTTCTTGCGGGCCGGCAAACAGCTGCGCTTCGTGCGACTTGCTGGCGCCTGGGGCGATCTCGCCCAAGGGCAAGAACATGCCGACCGTGTATTCATTGATGGCATCCGGCACCTTGCCGGCAAAAAACTCGCGCGGCTGCTTGTCGCCGACCAGCCAGGCCGAAGCGAAGTAGTGCTGCACGATCGCCACCCAACCGTTGTCGGCGCTCTTGTTGTAGGTGGCCTTGCCCTTTTCCAGGTCGCTGAACTCGATCTTCTGAAACTTGGATGCCTCGGTGTAAACCGCCGGCCCAGTGAAGGTGCCATAGAAAAAGGAACCACCCGGGGGAGGTTGGCCATGGCGCACCAACTGCAGATAGAGGCGCGGGCTGAGTGCAACCGCCGAACCATTCACCACCTCGTGCTTGACGCCGACGGCGTAGTCGCCTCGCTTGAAGGTGTAGGTCTTGACCAGCTTGACCCCACCGACATCGGGCGACTCGAAACTCACTTGCAGCTGGTTGGCGCCGTCTTTCAGCGAACGTTCCCCTGGGGCAACGCGCATCACCGTGCGGTGCTCTGGGAGATTTCCAGAGCCCCCGGTAGCAGGCCAAAGACCCGTCTGAGCAATGTAGGGGCGTTCAACGGACTGCTCGAACAACACTACATTCTTTTTTGCGAGCTTCGGATCCGGCTTGTCGGAGTTGCCGGTGAAGAGGCCCACTACACGATCAACCGCATCGAGTTGGTACTGTTCTTGTTGCTGCAATAGCTCCAATCGAACCAGCGACCCACCCCGGCTGTCCAGCGTGGCCTGCATCAGGTCGGTGGTGATCGTGATCTTTTCCGACGGCAGGTTGGCGCCGGGCGCATTGGCGGACGACGCCACAGCCACGCCAGACGCGGCGCCGGCGGCCAGGGGAGTCGCCACACCCGCAGCGGCGCTCGGGCTGGGCGCGGCAGCAGGTTTTGTCGTTGCGGTGGGGCCAAACATCGACGGCTGCCCGTTATGCCTGTTCCAGCCATCCCAAAGCAAGGTCAGCGACATCAAGAACACCACCCACAGCAGGGTGCGGCGCATATCGGTCATGGGGAAGTCTTTTCGCGGGAAGAGGAGAGGAAGGAGAACAAACCCCCCGGCTGCGCGGGCACCGGGTCATGCCCACCCTCGCACCAGGGGTGGCAACGCGCCAGGCGGCGCAAAGTCAGGTAGCTGCCAGCTGCAGCGCCGTGCTTTTGCAAGGCTTGCAAGGCATAAGCCGAACAGGTGGGCTCAAACCGGCACGAGCTGCCCAGCCAGGGACTGAGGAAAAACCGGTAGCCACGCACCAGCGCAATCAGCAGTTGGCGGGGAATCGACAACAGCGCGGACGACAAGGTGTGAAACATGCCGCGCTTCAGGGAGCCGCCACACGGCGCGCCGCATCGGCGAGCAAGGTGGCCAATTCTTCACCTGCCAAGGCCCGCAGCGCTTCGGACGAAGCACTGCTGAAGGTCTTGCGCTCAAAGGGCGAGCGCAAACGCACCACCCACAGCCCAGGGGCCATGTCGGTCTGTTCGCCCGCGGCACGGCGAATCTGCCGCTTGAGCAGGTTGCGCGTGACCGAACGGCGAGCGTGGCGCTTGGGCACCACAGTACCCAACCAACAAGCGTTGGGTAAAGAGTCATCCACAGACATGCCCTCTTCAGGTGCCTGACCTGTTGATAACTCGGTTGAAACTGTCTGTGAACGCGGCTTGGCGGGCTGGCTCGGCCGGCTTTCAAGAAAGTGCACCGCGAAGTGGGTGCTGCGCGCGCGGATGGGTGACCCGAGCACACGTTCGAAATCGACAGATCGCACGATGCGACCGATCACGGCGTGGCCGGGTACGGCAACCGGGCCGGCTGGCCTCAGACAGCCAGGCGCTTGCGGCCCTTGGCGCGGCGTGCGTTGATCACGGCACGACC
>JACMKJ010000065.1 GCA_014380155.1 Rhizobacter sp.
CCTCCAAGGCCGTCATCATCGGCTTCAACACGCGGGCCGATGCCGGCTCGCGCAAGCTGGCCGAGAACAACGGCGTCGATCTGCGCTACTACAACATCATCTATGACGCCGTGGATGAGGTGAAGGCAGCCATGACCGGCATGCTGGCTCCCGAGCAGCGCGAAGAAGTCATCGGCACGGCCGAGATCCGCACGGTGTTCGTGGCCTCGAAGATCGGCACGGTGGCCGGCTCCATGGTCACCGCCGGCATCGTTCGCCGCAACGCACGCTTCCGCCTGCTGCGCGAGAACGTGGTGGTCTACACCGGCGAAGTCGAATCGGTGCGCCGCCTGAAAGACGATGTGCGTGAAGTGGCTTCGGGCTTCGAGTGCGGTATCAAGCTGAAGAATTACAACGACATCAAGGAAGGTGATCAGTTGGAGTTCTTCGAACTGAAAGAGGTCGCACGAACGCTGTAAGGCGGATTTGCCCTCGACCAGCAAACCCCGCCTCCGCAAGAAGGCGGGGTTTGTGCTTGTAGGGCTGACCAGGAACACCCATGAGACACAAACGATCCATCCCGAACCGCGGCTTTCGCATTGCCGACCAGATCCAGCGCGATCTGGCGGAGCTGATCCGCGAGCTCAAGGACCCGCGCATCGGCATGGTCACGCTGCAAGCGGTCGAGGTCACCCCCGACTACGCGCATGCCAAGGTGTTCTTCTCGCTGCTGATCGGCGACGTGCAGGAGTGCCAGACCGCGCTCAACGAAGCGGCAGGTTTCTTGCGTAACGGCCTCTTCAAGCGCCTGCAGATCCACACCGTGCCGACGCTGCATTTCGAGTTCGACCGCACGACCGAACGTGCCGCTGAATTGAGCGCACTGATCGCACAAGCCAACTCGACCCGAGCCAAAGAAGACTGATCTGATGAACTCGCTTCGCCCCCGCATCCCGCGTCGCGCCGTCCACGGCGTGCTGCTGCTCGACAAGCCTCTGGGCCTGTCGAGCAACGATGCGTTGCAGAAGGCGAAGCGCTTGTACCGTGCCGAGAAAGCCGGCCACACCGGCACGCTCGACCCGCTGGCCACGGGTTTGTTGCCGCTGTGTTTTGGTGCGGCCACCAAGTTCTCTCAGATCAGCCTCGACGCCGACAAGACCTACCGCGCCACGCTGAAGTTGGGCGTGAAGACCACGACCGCCGACGCCGAAGGCGAGGTTCTGCAAACGCGTGAGGTGAACGTCACCCGCGAGCAGATCGATGCCGCCTGCCGGCGTTTCACCGGCGAGATTGACCAAGTGCCGCCGATGCACTCGGCGCTCAAGCGTGACGGCAAGGCGCTTTACGAATACGCCCGCGCCGGTATCGAGGTCGAGCGTGAAGCACGTCACATCACCATTCACGGCATTGCCATCATCGACTGGCAATATGACGAGCTGACGATCGATGTGCGTTGCAGCAAGGGCACCTACATCCGCACGCTGGCTGAAGACATCGGGGAAGCGCTGGGTTGTGGCGCCCATTTGAGTGCGCTGCGCCGTACCGGCAGTGGCCCGTTGACGATCGATGGCGCATTCACGCTGGAGCAGCTGAGTGCCATGAGCGATGCCGAACGCGACGCCAAGCTGATGCAAGCCGACACCCTGCTGGCCGATTGGCCCGTGGTGCGGCTCGACGATGAAGGGGCGGGCCGGTTCCTGAGCGGCGTGCGCCGCCGCCTGCCGCTGGCCGATGCACCGCGTGTGCGTGTCTATGGCCCGCAGCCGAAAGCATTTTTGGGGAGCGGCCACATTGCTGGCGGCGAACTGATTTCCACCAGGCTCCTGAGCCCGATCGAGGTGCAAGGCCTCTTGAATACAGAAACCGCAGAGAGCACGTTATGACCCGACAGATCCGCAACATCGCCATCATCGCCCACGTCGACCACGGTAAAACCACCATGGTCGACCAGCTGCTTCGCCAGTCTGGCACTTTCGCTGACCACGAGAAGATCGTCGACACGGTGATGGACAACAACGCCATCGAACGCGAGCGCGGCATCACCATCCAGGCCAAGAAAAGTGCGGTCAGCAGGGAAGGCACCCAAAACAAAATCCTCGACACCCCCGGGCACCCGGACGTCGGTGGTTAA
>JACMKJ010000001.1 GCA_014380155.1 Rhizobacter sp.
CCACATTCGCGCGACGCCCGACACGAGTTACCACTTCGTCGGCCATGCGCCGGCCGACTTTGCGGCGAGCGACACACCGCGCCCGCTGGTCGTCGGCTTCGGGCCCTGCGGCATCTTTGCCGCGCTGATCCTCGCGCAAATGGGGCTGCGGCCGATCGTGCTGGAGCGTGGCAAGGAAGTGCGGCAACGCACGAAAGACACCTGGGGCCTGTGGCGCCAGCGGGTGTTGAACCCCGAATCGAATGTGCAATTCGGCGAGGGCGGCGCCGGCACCTTCTCCGACGGCAAGCTCTGGAGCCAGATCAGCGACCCGCGCCACCTCACGCGCAAGGTGCTGACCGAGTTCGTCAAGGCCGGCGCGCCGGAAGAAATCCTCTTCGTCGCCAAGCCGCACATCGGCACCTTCCGTCTGGTCAGCATGGTCGAGAAGATGCGCGCCGACATCGTCGCGCTGGGCGGCGAGATCCGCTTCGAGCAGCGCGTGACCGATGTGCGCATCGAGGCCGGCCACATTCGCGGTGTCACGCTCGCCTCGGGCGAGGAGCTGCGCGCCGACCACGTGGTGCTGGCGCTCGGCCACAGCGCACGTGACACCTTCACCATGCTGCACGAACGTGGTGTCTACATGGAGGCCAAGCCGTTTTCGGTGGGCTTTCGCATCGAGCACCCACAAAGCATCATTGACGCGGCGCGCTTCGGCCCCAACGCGGGCAACCCCATCCTCGGCGCGGCCGACTACAAGCTCGTGCACCACGCGAAGAACGGCCGTGCGGTCTACAGCTTTTGCATGTGCCCCGGTGGCACGGTGGTGGCGGCCACGTCGGAGACCAACCGCGTGGTCACCAACGGCATGAGCCAGTACTCGCGCAACGAGCGCAACGCGAATGCCGGCATCGTGGTCGGCGTGTCACCGCAGGACTACCAGATCGACAAGAACGCGAGTGGGCCGGTGAACCCGCTCGACGGCATGGCCTTCCAGCGCGTGTGGGAGTCGCGCGCGTTCGAGCTGGGTGGTGGCACGTATGAAGCGCCGGGCCAGTTGGTGGGCGATTTCATCAAGGGCCAGCCTTCGTCGGTGCTCGGCAAGGTCGAGCCTTCGTACAAACCGGGCGTCTTGCTCGGCGACCTGAAGACCAGCCTTCCGGACTACGCCATCGCCGCCGTGCGCGAGGCGCTGCCCGCCTTCGAGCGCCAGATCAAGGGTTTTTCGATGCCCGATGCGGTGCTCACCGGTGTGGAGACACGCACCTCGTCACCGCTGCGCATCACGCGTGGCAAAAACTTCCAGAGCCTCAACGTCAAGGGCCTTTACCCGGCGGGTGAGGGCGCGGGCTATGCGGGCGGCATCATGTCGGCCGGAGTCGACGGCATCGAGGTGGCCGAGGCGCTTGGCGCGCAGATGCTTCAGCGCGCCGAGAGGTAGTCCAGCGCCAGCAGGCTCAGGCTGAGCGCGCCGAGCGGCATCGCGTCTTCGTCGAAGTCGAACAGCGGCGAGTGGTTGGCCGGCGCCTCGCTGTGGGCCTTGCCCTTGGGCGGCGCGCCCAGGATGTAGAACAAACCAGGTGCCACCTTCTGGTATTCGGAAAAATCTTCCGACGCGCTGATCTTCGGGATCGACATGGCCTTGCCGCCGCTTGCGCGCTGCAGCGTCGGCAGCATCGCGTCGCTCAGGTCAGGCGGGTTCACCGTCACGCTGTAGGCCGCCGGGCCGAAGCGCACCGCTGCCTTGGCGCCGCTCGATTCGGCGATCTTCTGCGCGGTGGTGGTGATGCGTTGTTTGGCTTCGGCGCGCATATCTTCGTCAAAGGTACGCAGCGTGCCCAGCATCTCGACCGACTCGGGCACGATGTTTTCGCGGTTGCCGCCGTGGATGGAGGCGATGGTCAACACCACCGGCTCGGTGCTGATGTTGAGCTGGCGGCTCACGATGGTCTGCAAGCCGGTGATCACCTGAGCTGCCGCCACGATCGGGTCCACACCCGTCCACGGCGCGGCACCGTGCGTCTGCTCTCCGGTGATGGTGATGTGCACCGTGTCGGCGCCGGCCATCATCGGCCCGCTGCGGTAGCCGAGCGACCCCATCGGCATGTTGGGTGAAATGTGCAGGCCGAACACCGCGTCGACCTTGGGGTTCTCCAACACACCCTCCGCCACCATCGCGCGTGCGCCCCAGGCGGCGCCGCTGGTCTCGTCGGGCACACCTTCTTCGGCGGGCTGGAAGATGAACTTCACCGTGCCGGGGATCTGGTCTTTCATGCCCGCCAGCACCTCGGCCACGCCCATCAGGATGGCGGTGTGGCCGTCGTGCCCGCAGGCGTGCATCACCGGCGTCTCCTTGCCCATGTAGGGCGCGCGGGTGTGCGAGGCAAAGGGCAGGCCGGTGGCCTCGGCCACGGGCAGGGCGTCCATGTCGGCACGCAGCGCCACCACTTTGCCAGGCTTGCCGCCGCGCAGCACGGCCACCACACCGTGGCCGCCGACGCCGGTCTTCACGCTGAAGCCCAGCTTGCGCAAATGATCGGCCACGAGCTTGGCGGTGCGTTGTTCCTGGCCCGAGAGTTCGGGGTGCTGGTGGATGTCGCGCCGCCAGGCCAGCATCTTCGGTTGCACCGCATTCACCCGCGAGGTGATCGACACGACGTCGGCCAGTTGCGCATGGGCCGAAGCGCCCAGTGCAATCAGCGCGCACAGCATGAAGCTGCGCAAACGGTGGGTGGCGAATGTCGTCTTGAATTGCATGCAGCCGATGCTACGGCCACCGGCAGCGTGTGCATGCGCGCGTTTCCACGTGCCGTGACTTTGTAGCGCATGTAGTACGAACGGCTACGTAGTGGCCGGCGGGGCGATGTACTACATGCACCCCAACAGATTCGACAAACACGAAACTAAATTACGCAACCGGCACTTCCTCCAGGGTGAACACCGATGCTGCGCCAAAAACTCTCTCTCACGATGCGTAACTTAATTCGTTCGATCGAACACAGAGGGGTCACACATGGATCGTCGTCGGGTCACCACCTTCCTCGGCAGCAGTGCGTTGCTGTCGGCTTTCAGCGCGCCGGCACAGGCCGCTCAAAAGGGCACGCTCACCATCTGGATCAACCAGGACAAGGGCTACAACGGCTTGAAGAAAGTGGCCGACGAATACGCACGCGCGAGTGGCATGCGGGTGAAGGTCGAGCACTTCGACAACGCAGTCGGCAACTTCGAAGACGCGATGAAGGCCGGCAAAGGCCCCGACATCTGGATCTGGCCGCACGACCGCCTGGGCGAGTGGATCAAACAAGGATGGCTGAGCCCGGTGCAGCCAAGCGAGGCGCTGCGCAGCGACATCGTGCAGGTGGCGTGGGACGGCTTCACGCAAGGTGGCAAGGTCTGGGGTTATCCGCTGTCGGTGGAGTCGGTGGCGCTCATCTACAACAAGGACCTGGTGGCCGAGCCGCCCAAGACCTTTGAGGAGCTGATCCCGCTGCACTACAAGTTGAAGACGCGCGGTGCACGCGCCATCGGCTGGGAGACCGAGAGCCCGTATTTCACCTGGCCGCTGATGTCGGCCGGTGGCGGCTATGTGTTCCGGCGCAAGCTCGACGGCAGCTTCGATGCGCGCGACACCGGCATCAACCACCCCGGCGCGGTGCGCGGTGCCGAGTAC
>JACMKJ010000066.1 GCA_014380155.1 Rhizobacter sp.
GGAATCCCACCGTGTTCACCGCTCGGCACGCCGCATTCATCACCTGCGTTTTGACCTGCGTTCTCAGCTCATCGTCGAAGGCGCACGCGACCACAACCTGAAGAACGTCACCGTCGAGTTCCCTTTGCAGCACCTGGTGTGCGTGACCGGCGTATCGGGCTCGGGCAAGAGCACGCTGATGCAAGACGTGCTGTTCCCGGCGCTGGCCCGCCACTTCGGCAAGCCGACCGAAACACCCGGCGAGCACGACCGACTGCTCGGCGCCGACTGGCTGAGCGAAGCGGTGTTCGTCGACCAGTCGCCCATCGGCAAGACGGCGCGCTCCAACCCCGCAAGTTACGTTGGTGCGTTCGACGAGATCCGCAAGCTCTTTGCCCAGTCGCCGCTGGCCGCGCAGCGCGGCTACGGTGCCAGCATGTTCAGCTTCAACGCCGGCGATGGGCGTTGCCCGACCTGCGGCGGTTCGGGCTTCGAGCATGTGGAGATGCAGTTCCTGAGCGACGTCTACCTGCGCTGCCCCGATTGCGATGGCCGGCGTTACCGCGCCGAGCTGCTCGAAGTGAAGATCGACCGCCGCCTGCCGGGCGACGTGTTGCGCGAGCTGAGCGTGGCCGACGTGCTGGAGCTCACCGTGAGTGAAGCTGTGCAACTCTTCGCCAACGACCGCGAGGTGCTGCGTGTGTTGCAGCCCATCATCGACGTGGGCCTGGAGTACGTGAAGCTCGGCCAACCCGTGCCCACGCTGAGCGGTGGCGAAGCGCAACGCTTGAAGCTGGCCGGCTTCCTGGCCGAGGCCGCACAAAGCGCCACCGCCAGCCGCCAGCCGGTGGCCAAGAAGGGCACGCTTTTCATGTTCGACGAGCCCACCACCGGCCTGCACTTCGACGACATCGCCAAGCTGATGCGCGCCTTCCGCAAGCTGCTCGATGCAGGTCACTCGCTGGTGGTGATCGAACACAACCTCGACGTGATCCGCGCGGCCGACTGGCTGATCGACCTCGGCCCCGAAGGCGGTGAAGCGGGCGGTTGGGTGGTGTGCACCGGCACGCCCGACGACGTGAAACTCCACCCCACCTCTCACACCGGCAAGGCGCTGGCCGACTACGACAGGTCGATGGGCCTCAACGGCCACGCGGTCGAAGAGGGCCGGCCGTTGCAATCGCTGCTGAAGCAAGCACGCGTGGAGCGCCAGGCCAGCGACGAGTTCATCCGCATCGTCAACGCACGCGAGCACAACCTCAAGTCGATGGACGTGAGCATCCCACGTGGCAAGTTCAGCGTGATCACCGGCGTGAGCGGCTCGGGCAAATCCACGCTCGCGTTCGACATCCTGTTCAACGAGGGCCAGCGCCGTTATCTCGAATCGCTCAACGCTTATGCACGCAGCATCGTGCAGCCCGCGGGTCGGCCTGAAGTGGATGCGGTGTATGGCATCCCGCCCACTGTGGCCATCGAGCAGCGTCTCTCCCGCGGCGGCCGCAAGAGCACGGTCGCCACCACCACCGAGGTGTGGCACTTCCTGCGCCTGCTGTACGTGAAGCTCGGCCTGCAGCACTGCGTGAAAGACGGCTCGCCCGTCAAACCGCAAAGCGCCGAGAGCATTGCCGCGCAGCTCTTGCGTGATCACAAGGGCGAACACGTGGGCCTGCTCGCGCCGCTGGTCGTCAACCGCAAGGGCGTGTACACCGACCTTGCCAAGTGGGCCAAGGCACGCGGCCACACACACCTGCGCGTGGACGGCGAATTTTTGCCGCTCGACCCCTGGCCGCGCCTCGACCGTTTCAAGGAGCACACGCTGGAGCTGCCGGTCGGCGACATCATCGTCAGTGCAGACGACGAAGCACACTTGCGCGAGCTGCTCGCCAAGGCGCTCGACGTGGGCAAGGGTGTGATGCACCTGCTGGCCCCGCTCACCGGCCTGAAAGGCGCCATGCTCGCTGGCACGTCCACGCGCAAGCTCGGCTCGGTGAAGGTGTTCTCGACCAAACGTGCCTGCCCCACCTGCGGCGACAGCTACGCCGAGCTCGACCCGCGCATGTTCAGCTACAACAGCAAACACGGCTGGTGCACGATGTGCGTTGGCACCGGCCTCGCACTCACCCGCGAGCAGCGCAAGGCCTACGACGATTCGATCCGCGATGACGACGACAAGGGCCGCGAGCAAAGCTTCCCGTCTGAAGAGATGGAAGTGGAGGGCGTGGTCGACGAGCCCTGCCCGGCCTGCGATGGCACGCGCCTGAACACCGCCTCGCGCGCCGTCACCTTCGAAGACCACGCCATCTCGGCCATCGCGCAATGGTCCGTGGCCGATTGCCGCACCTGGATCGAAGCCTTGAAGCTCAAGGGCCGAGACGCCGAGATCGCGCGCGACGTGATCGTCGAAATCCGCACCCGGCTGGAGTTCCTCGAAGAAGTGGGCCTCGGCTACCTCACGCTCGACCGCGCCGCGCCCACGCTGAGCGGCGGTGAAGCACAACGCATCCGCCTCGCCGCGCAGCTGGGCAGCAACCTGCAAGGCGTGTGCTACGTGCTCGACGAGCCCACCATCGGCCTGCACCCGCGCGACAACCAGGTGCTGCTCAATGCGCTGCACAAGCTGGGCGACAAGGGCAACACCCTGGTGGTGGTCGAGCACGACGAAGACACCATTCGCCGCGCCGACCACATCATCGACATCGGCCCCAGCGCCGGCAAACGAGGCGGCCGTCTGGTGGCGCAAGGCACGGTGAGCGAGGTGTCGTCAGTGGCCGATTCAGTCACCGGCCGCTTCCTCGCGCACCCGCTCAAGCACCCGTTGCAGGCGCGGCGAGTGATCACCGACGAGGTGTTCACCAAAGACCGCGAGAAGAAAGGCCCGCTGACCATCAAGAACGCCTCGTTGCACAACCTGCAGCGCGTGACCGTCGATGTGCCGCTGCGCCGCCTGGTCGCGGTGACGGGCGTCAGCGGCTCCGGCAAGAGCACGCTCGCGCGCGACGTGCTGCTCGCCAACCTGCAGTTCATCAACACCCGTGGTGGCAAGCCGAATTGGCAAGGCTGCGACAGCATCGAAGGCTGGGGCTTCATCGACCGTGTGCTCGAAGTCGACCAGACGCCCATCGGCAAGACCCCGCGCTCCTGCCCCGCCACCTACATCGGTTTCTGGGACGTGATCCGCAAGCTGTTTGCCGACACGCTCGAATCCCGTGCGCGGGGCTATGCGCCCAACCGCTTCAGCTTCAACACCGGCGAAGGCCGTTGCGCGGGCTGCGAAGGGCAGGGCATGCGCACCATCGAGATGAGCTTCCTGCCCGACGTGAAAGTGCCCTGCGACGTGTGCCACGGCCAGCGCTTCAACGCCGAGACGCTGGCGGTGACCTGGCGTGGCAAGAGCATCGGCGACGTGCTGCAGATGGAGATCGATGAAGCGGTGGAGTTCTTCGCTTCCATGCCCCACATCGCTCACCCGCTGCAGCTGATGAAAGACGTGGGCCTGGGCTACCTCACGCTTGGCCAGCCGTCACCCACGCTGAGTGGTGGTGAGGCGCAACGCATCAAGCTCGTCACCGAGCTCACCAAGGTGCGCGACGACGTGGGTCGACGCGGCAACAAGGCGCCGCACACGCTGTATGTGCTGGACGAGCCCACGGTGGGGCTGCACATGGCCGATGTGGAGAAGCTGATTCGTGTGCTGCACCGGTTGGTGGATGGTGGGCACAGCGTGGTGGTGATCGAGCATGACCTGGATGTGATCGCCGAAGCGGATTGGGTGATCGACATGGGGCCGGAGGGGGGCGGGGCGGGGGGCAAGGTGGTCGCGGCGACCGACCCGACGGCGTTGTCCAAGCTCAAGGCCAGCCACACAGGCGCGGCGTTGCGAGGTGTACTGGCGAGATAGGAACTGCCACCCAGAGGAAGCAAAGCGACTCCGCCAGTGCTCGGGAAAAGCCGACCACTGAAGCCTTGATCTGGCGGCGCAGGCGGAACAGGAGGCGCCGCGGGCTGTACCCCACACGGGCGCTACAGGCGCTTGCGCCGCGGCACGACTTGCGCATGCACCAGCGCCAGCTCCCCGCTGGCGCCGGCAGTCGCTGCTCGCACCGGCAGGTCAACCCGCTGGTTGACCTGCGCGGCCATCAGGGCTCCAGAGCAATGGCGCGAACCGCCTCACCACCACCCACCGTGCCCAAGGAGGCTGCAGCGCCGGTCTGCAAGTCGATGGTGACCCAGCGGCTTGGGCCGCTGCCCGAATTCAGGGCCGCGAAGGCGATGTCGCTGACCGCCTGGATGTCGAAAGCGGCCGTCTGGAACGGCTGACGCAGGCTGCCCACAGTGAACAGCGATCCGGTATTCGGCGAGACTGGGGGCGTGGCGCCCTCGCGGCTGCCCTGCGTGACCAGCGTGCCGGCCGCCGCGTCGAGTGCGTAGTTGGTGGTGATGCGGGGGTTGGCCTTGTTGTAGCTGTAGGCTGCGCCGACCACGGCCGGGGTCTTGCCGGCCTGCGCGTCGCTGGGGGCGTAGGTCAGCTTGCCGTCGGTCTGCACGCCTGCGGTGTCGGCGTTGGCGTCGACCACCGCACCCGTGTCAGGGTGCAGTCGCAGGTTTTGCCCGCTGGCGCTCACCACGCGAATGCGATCGACCGTGGGGTTGAAATCGAAGCCGAACTCGGTGCCCTCCAGGCGGACGGCGAAAGGCTCGCCCACCGGCTTGGCCGCTGCGGTGTCTTCGTCCAGCGTGTATAGGCGGCCGGAGCTGCCCAGCGCATAGAGCGTGTCCTTGACCACGCGGTAGTCGATGCCTAGCACCTGCTCGCCTGGCTGCAGGCCGGTGATCGGCTGCGAGAACAGGATGCGGCCCGGCTGGCCGGCGTTGAACTTGATCAGTCGGTTGGACACCGTGACGGCGACCGCCTTTTCAGCGCGCGCCGGGCCCTCGACCGGGGCGGCGGCCATGCCAGCGCAACCGGAGAGCGTCGCCAGTGCCGCCAGGGTCAGGAGGGAGGAAGTCAGTTTCTTCATGGGATCTTTCCTTTTGGCGATGTGGTGACTTTCAATATACGCCGGCCATGGACAAACGGATGCACCCCTGGTATTTCGTGGAGATATCAATCCACAGCGCGCCGTGCTGTTGCGCGAGGTGCTCGGGTACTCGGCGGCCGAAACCGCCGAGATGCTGGGGAGCTCCGTTGCGTCGGTCAACAGCGCCCTGCAGTGCGCGCAGAAGGCGGCGCGAGAGAAGCTGCCCGCCGTCCTCGACCCGGCGGTGCACCGGCGGTTTGGCCTGGCCGAGGAAGTTTCTTTGAGCGGAACGTGGGTCCGGCATTCGACCAGCACAACGTGAGCTGCTGCGTCGTGCTGGCACGCTGCTCTTCGGGCGAATCACCGTCTCTGAGCAAGACGGTTGGCAAGCTGGTCGTCAGCGACACCTTAAAGCTTGACCCCACAGAGCCCTCGGGCGCTGCACTATGCCTGCAGCGTCTGACTGCCGAGCCGAGCTCCGGGCCTTCGACAAGCTCGGTCCGAACGGAGAGACTTGCCTTAGCGCTTGTGCCCGCCCGACGATCCGCGTCGAGATTGCGACTGGTTGCCGCCGCCGACATGCGACTCGCGGTCAGAGCGACTCTTCGGCGTGCGCTGGCCTTGGTTCAACACAGTCGGCTGTTGCTCTCCCACCTTGTTGGTGTCGTTCTCGACCTTGCCGGCTTTCGCGGTCTGGTCGTCACTGAGGTTTTGCTTGTGGGCCATGGTGTGCTCCTGAAGTTGGCGAACCATTCTTGCCAATCGACGGGGTGATTCATGTAGGACGGTGCCGCGTCTCAACGGGGCGAGCGACTCGCTTCAGCGGCACCGATACGATCGAGGCTTTGATCTACAGGCCGAATGGATGGAGCAACAGATGAACCCCGACTTGAACCCCAGGGCAAGGTGGGCGCGCAGATGGCGCCGGTGATCGTCGACCCTCGCAAGGTGCGCGAGTTTGCAGATGCCGACAGCTTTTACGACTGGCTCGCTCAGCACCACGGCACGGCCGATGAAGTCTGGATCAAGGTCCACAAGGTCGGCTCGGGCCTCGCGTCGATCACGCCGAAGCAAGCGGTCGATGTGGTGCTGTGCTGGGGCTGGATCGATGCGATCCGCAAGGGGTATGACGACAAGAGTTTTTTGCAGCGCTACACCCCGCGCGGCAAGAAGAGCGTGTGGAGCCAGATCAATGTCGACAACGTGGCGCGGCTTGTCAGCGAAGGCCGCATGGTGGCGCCCGGCCTCGCACAAGTCGATGCCGCCAAGGCAGACGGGCGATGGGCCCGCGCCTATGGCAGTGGCAAGGAGTTCAAGATCCCGGCCGATCTGCAGGCTGCCATCGACGCCGAGCCCAAGGCCCGGGCCATGCTGGCAACACTCACCGAACAGAACAGGTTCGCGCTGGCCTTTCGCACCCACCACATGAAGACGGAAGCCGGCCGCAAGAGAAAGATAGAGACCTTCGTTGCCATGCTGAAACGCGGGGAGACGATCTACCCGCAGGGCAAGAAGTGAGGAAGGCAGTGCGCGTGGATGAGATCGTGTTGGCGCACTCGGCGCGCCCAACGAAAACGCCGGCCCTGGGGCCGGCGTTTCAAGCGTCGACGTTCTGAATGGTCAGAACGACACGCGCAAGCCGACGGTGTAGGCCCGCACATTGTTCGAGCCGCCCTCGAGCTCAGCCTTGGTGAAATCAGCGCCAACTTCCATGGCCAAGGTATTGGAGAAGGCGTAGCTGAGGCCTAAACCGAAGTAAGGCTGGGCCTTGGTTTCAGATGCGCTGTAGTTGTAGAAACCGCTTGTGGCCTTGCCCTCGGTCTTCACGCTGGCGATGCCAAGGCGCAAGTGCCCTGCGAAGTCGGGCGTGAAGTTTCCCTTGACAGCACCGCCCACGGTCACGGCTGAAACCCCCACTTCGACAGAGCCCCCGAATCCCGAGGCCTTGGTCTTGCCGAAGTCCATAAACCCGAGCTCCAGGCCGACGCCACCTGGCAGGGACGGGGAATTGTCAGCGAAGCCGGGTCGTTAGGTTTCAGGGGCATCCACCGACGCAGGCATGCGTTGTAGGAGCACGACTACCCCCGGTTTGGATGTAGACCGGTGCCCAAAGGGCCGCCTCGCAGTGAAGATGGACCTCATGCCCAACTCACACCCGTCCCGACGCCAGACCAGGCTGCTGTGGTCAGGCGCTGCCATGGCCATGCTGGTCGTGTTGTCGGGTTGCACGGCCTCACGGCTGCGTGACGCTGCAGAGCTGGCGCGGCTGAGCGAGCCCTTGCAGCGCCACGTCGAGCAGCCCCTCGCAAGGCTACTGATCGTGGGCGACAGCACGGCGGTGGGTACCGGCGCGAGTGCCCCAGGCACCAGCTTGGCGGGCCTGCTGGCCGAGGCCTACCCCGGCCTGCACATCGAGAACCGCGGTCGCGATGGCGCCACCCTGGAGCAGCTGCCCCAGCAGTTGGGCGGTGATGCCCGTTTCGATGCGGTGCTGATTCTGGCGGGCGGCAATGACGTGATCCGGCTGCGCGACCTCGACAAGACGCGCGATCAGCTGGACGGCGTCATTCGCCTGGCGCGGGCGCGCACCGACACCGTGGTGCTGATGCCGGCGGGCAATGTTGGCAATGCGCCGTTCTTCTTCCCGCCGCTGTCGTGGTGGATGAGTTCGCGCTCGCGGCAATTCCATTCGCTGGTGCAGGAGGCCGCTGCGCAGCAGGGCGCCTCGTATGTGAACCTGTTCAAGGAGCGGCGCGACGACCCCTTTGCGCAGCGCCGGGAGCTGAACGCGCGCGACGGTTTGCACCCGAGCGACGAAGGCTATCAACTGTGGTTCAAGGAACTCATGGCCCAGTCGCCGCTCGCCCGGCAACTGGCTGCGGCGCGCCCTTCTCCAAAAGGATAGGTTCGCGAGCCGGGCCTTCAGGCCATCGCCAGCAAGCCCAGCAACAGCGCCAGCGAGGCGAGCAGCAGCGTCACGCCATAAGCGACGCTGACAAAGGCCGCGCGCAGCAGCGTCGGGCCCCAGCGACCGCGGTACACCGCGTGCATCGCCCAGGTGGCGTACAGCGGAATCAGCCACCAGATCACCTCGCCCACCGCGCGGGGCAGCAAAGCGATCAGCAACAGCGCGATGAACCAGAACGAGTGCAGGTGCAAGCTGAAGACGACGTGCTCGCCGTAGGTCATGCGGCGGCTTCGGTAGGCAAGCGCCACGATGCCCGCAAAGACCGGCAGCAGCAGGAACGCGGCGTAAGGTGCCGCACCCACCAACTGCGAGCGCTTGCGCTTCACGAAGCCGAGTGGGTCGGCGTTGAAGCGCGTGCCCACGTTGTTGACGAAGCCTTCAACGGCGGCGCAGGCGGGCTCGCCCGCACCGCCACAGTCGACAGGGCGAACGATCTTGAGCGCGGGCTCGGGTGAGCTTGCGCCGGCACCTGGCGCCGGGGCCGCGGGCGTCACCGTGCGAATGTCGGAGGGAGTGGCCTCGTCGAGCGACGATGGCAACAGCTTGAGCGCCACGAAGAAGAGAAAGCTCGCCGTGAGGAACATGCGCAGCGGCAGCACGTAGCGGCGCCGCCGCCCGGCCAGGTACTCGCGCGTCAGCCGGCCCGGGCGCCCCAGCAGCATCGCCAGGGTGCGCCACAAGGCGCCCTCGAGCGCGACGTAGTGGCCGACGAACTCGTGCACGAACTCACGCAGCGTGGGCGGGTGCAGTGCCGTTTCCTGGCCGCACGCGGGGCAGTAATTCTGTGGGGCAGAGGTGCCGCAATTGCGGCACCCGATGTCTGAGCCGGTGTGCAGGTGTGACATGGCAGCGAGCTTACTGCCTCACTGCTTCATCACCGGGGGCCTTCCTTCTAGGCCGTCACCGGCACGTCGCACAGCGAGCGCTCGGCGCGGCCGAAGCGCTGGGTGAAGGCCTCGGCGCTCGCGCATTTGTACTGGCTGGGCTGTCGCATGGCCGCCCACTGGGCGCAGGTGTCTGTTGATCTGATGGGCGGCGGGCGCGTGCCCATCGCGGCTTGCTGCACCGTCAGCGCAGATCGACGCGGCGCGTGGCGCTCGGAAGCGTGCGCTCCGGCACGGGGTTTGAAATCACGGGCACCAGGTGCTCTTCCAGGCGTGCGCCGATGTCGGAGCAGACCCGCACTGCAGCGCCCCTGCACCAGGCGATGTCGCTCAGTGCCAAGGCCAAGGCTCGCGCCAGCCGTGTCGCGCAGGTCGAGAAGAAATAGAGCCGCACTTCGCCACCGCTCACCTCCTTGCCGTCGTAAGCGGCTGCCGGATGCGCCTGCACCACCCGCTGCAGGCGTTGAAGCAGCGCATCAAAGTCTTCTGGTCGATGCCTGCACCGGTGCGGCCTCCTTTTTTCATGCACACCACCACCACCTGCGGGTCCAGGGAGCGTGCGTGCCATCGCTCGAAGAAGGCATCCAGCAGGCTGAACAAGCTCATCATGATCCTCGTGAGACAGAGTGGGTGGTGGGCCACCAATGTAGGGATCGGGCCAAAGATTGGGAAACGACATAAACGAGTGTTGATATGCGAATCGCGAGCCGGGGCCGCCAGAATCCACTCCCATGACCTGTGTCGACTTTTGATGGACGACCCCATGCGCCACCTCCAACTGCCTGACGAAACGACGATGCCTGTGCTGGGCCTGGGCACCTGGCGCATGGGCGAACACAGCACCACGCGCGATGCCGAGGTGGCCAACCTGCGCAGCGCCATCGAGCTGGGTTACCGGCTGATCGACACCGCCGAGATGTATGGCGAAGGCGGCGCCGAAACCGTGGTCGGGCGGGCGCTGGCCGAAGCCTTTCGCTTGGGCGAGGTGGCGCGCGAAACGATGTTTGTCGTCAGCAAGGTCTACCCGCACAACGCGAGCCGGCGCGGCACGGTGAGCGCCTGCGACCGCAGCCGCCAGCGGCTGGGCCTCGACTGCATCGACCTCTACCTGCTGCACTGGCGCGGCGAGCACCCGCTGGCCGAGACCGTGGAGGCGATGCAATCGCTGGTGGCCGCGGGCAAGGTGCGCGCATGGGGCGTGAGTAACCTCGACCTGGCCGACATGCAGGAGCTGCAGGCCCTCACCGCGCGAGGCCCCGCCGGTCTCGGCCAGTGCGCGGTGAACCAGGTCTATTACTCGCTGACCGAGCGCGGCCCCGAGTTCAGCCTGTTGCCGTGGATGCGCGAGCGCTCCATGCCGCTGATGGCTTACAGCCCGATCGACCAGGGCAGCCTGGCCGCCAACGACACGCTGGCCGAGATCGGCGGTGCTCGCGGGCTCACGGCAGCGCAGGTGGCCCTGGCCTGGGTCATCGGCCAGCCCGGCGTGGTGGCGATCCCCAAGGCCTCGTCGGTCGCTCACCTGCAAGAGAACCTCGCGGCCGAGCGCGTGGTGCTGAGCGAAGACGAGCTGCGCCTGATCGACAGACGCTTCCCGGCGCCAAAAAAGAAAACACGGCTGTCGATGATCTGAGCCGACGCGGGCGATCCCTAGAAGACCAGCATGCCGAGCATCACGCCGAACACCAGCACGATCAGGAAGATCACCAGCGCAATCGCGAACAGCACCTTCGCAATGCTTCGCGATTTGGAGGCCACGCCGCTGAAGCCGAAATAGCCGGCGATGAGCGAGATGATGAAAAAGATGATGGCCCACTTCAACATGCGCTTATCTCCTGGTGATGTGCCCATGGCTGGGCGGGTTTCGTTCCCTCGCATCCATCGTACTCACCACATCGCTGTCCGTGGGTAGCCCATACGCGCGACCTTGAGTAAGGCGCCGCCTACGTGGCACGGCGCTCCAACACATCAGGCCCGCTTGGGCACCTAGCCGAGTGCCGCGTAGCGCTCCAGGTGGTGGTCTGCATCGCCGAAGCGCTGCGCCGCCATCGTCAGCCGCCGGAAGCTGTGCGATACCTTCAGCTCCTCGGTCATGCCCATGCCGCCGTGCAGTTGCACCGCTTCTTCGCGCACCAGCGTGGCCGACTCGGCGATCTTCACCTTGGCCGCCGAGATGGCGCGGGCGCGCTCGCTGGTGCTCACGGTCGGGTCATCGACCTTCGCGGCCGCGAGGATGGCCATGGAGCGGGCCTCTTCGGTGGCGATCACCATGTCGACCATGCGGTGCTGCAAGGCCTGGAACGAACCGATGGGCACGCCGAACTGTTTGCGTGTTTTAAGGTAGTCGAGCGTGGCGTCGCAGGCATGCTGCATGGCGCCCACGGCGTCGGCGCAGAGCAGGGCGGTGGCAAAGTCGACCGCTTCTTCGATCAGCGGCAACGCATCACCTGCCGTGCCGAGCAGTGCATCGGAGCCGAGCTTCACGTGGCTGAAACGGATGTCGGCGGCGCGCAGGCCGTCGACCGTGCGGTAGGCCTTGAGCGTGACACCTTCTGCTTTCGGGTCGACGAGAAAGAGGCTGGCGCCGCTTCCATTGCTGGCCGACACGATGAGCCGAGTGGCCGTGGGCGCGCCGATCACCACGCTTTTCTCGCCGTTGAGCAACCAGCCCTCGGTGTGGCTCGTGACGGTCGTGGTTTGCGGCTCCAGCTCATAACGTCGGCCGGGCTCGAGGCTCGCGAAGGCGAGTTGCACCGAGCCCTCGGCCAGGCCGGGCAGCCAGGCGTTGCGCTGCGCGTCGTTGCCGGCGCGGGCGAGCAGGCGGCCGGCGAGGCCCACGTTGTCGAGCA
>JACMKJ010000067.1 GCA_014380155.1 Rhizobacter sp.
CGTGCACAGTTTTTATGCCCGGCCGTCCGACCCGCGCCACAGCGTGGGTGAAACGGACTACGGCAGCCGCTTTACCTGCGCGCTGGCACGCGATAACATTTTCGCTACTCAGTTCCACCCCGAGAAGAGCGCCGAGCACGGCCTCGCGCTCTACCGCAACTTCCTTCACTGGAATCCCTGATCCGCTCACCCAGCGTCATCTTCGTGCGAACTGTCTCGGGCGACACCTTCTCCCCCCCCACCACTTCTGACTCGGCCATGCTGCTGATACCTGCGATTGACCTGAAAGACGGCCAGTGTGTGCGCCTGAAACAGGGCGACATGGCCGACTCCACCACTTTCGGTGAAGACCCCGCTGCGATGGCCCGAAGGTGGGTCGACGCCGGTGCGCGCCGCCTTCACCTGGTCGATTTGAACGGCGCCTTTGCAGGCAAGCCGATCAACGAGGCCGCCATCAAGGCCATCCTGGCCGAGGTCGGCGATGAGGTTCCGGTGCAATTGGGCGGCGGCATCCGCGACCTCGACACCATCGAGCGCTATCTTGATGACGGCCTGAGCTTCATCATCGTCGGCACCGCCGCGGTCAAGAGCCCCGGCTTTCTGAAAGACGCTTGCAGCGCCTTCGGCGGCCACATCATCGTGGGCCTCGACGCCAAAGACGGCAAGGTGGCAACAGACGGTTGGAGCAAGCTCACCGGCCACGAAGTCATCGACCTGGCGAAGAAGTTCGAAGACTACGGCGTCGAAGGTGTGATCTACACCGACATCGGGCGCGACGGCATGCTCAGCGGCATCAACATCGAAGCCACGGTGAAGCTTGCGCAGGCGCTCAGCATTCCGGTGATTGCCTCGGGTGGTTTGTCCGACATGGCCGACATCGAGCGCTTGTGCGCAGTGCAAGGCGAAGGTGTCGAAGGCGTCATCTGTGGTCGTGCCATTTACACCGGCGCGCTCGATTTCGCGCTGGCGCAAAAGCGCGCTGACGAACTCAACGGCGCAGCATGATGACCCCCACGTCGCTTCGCTCCTGCCCCCCGGGGGGGCGCTCAGCCGCCTTGGGGCGGCCCGGCGGCGTCTGAGGTTTCACAGTGCTCGCCAAACGCATCATCCCCTGCCTCGATGTGACCGGTGGCCGGGTCGTCAAAGGCGTCAACTTCGTCGAGCTGCGCGACGCCGGTGACCCGGTGGAAATCGCCGCCCGCTACAACGAACAAGGCGCCGACGAACTCACCTTCCTCGACATCACCGCCACCAGCGACGGGCGCGATCTCATCCTGCACATGATCGAGGCGGTGGCCTCGCAGGTGTTCATCCCGCTGACCGTCGGCGGTGGTGTGCGTGTGGTCGATGACGTGCGCCGCCTGCTCAACGCCGGTGCCGACAAGGTGAGCTTCAACTCGGCGGCCGTGGCCAACCCGCAGGTGATCCGCGACGCGTCTGACAAATACGGCGCGCAGTGCATCGTGGTCGCCATCGATGCCAAAGGCCGCCCCGATGGCTCGGGCTGGGACGTCTACACCCATGGCGGCCGCAAGAACACTGGCATCGATGCCGTGGCCTGGGCCCGGCAGATGGCCGAGTACGGCGCCGGCGAGATCTTGCTGACCAGCATGGACCGCGACGGCACCAAGATTGGCTTCAACCTGCCGCTGACCCGCGCGGTGAGCGACGCGGTCGACATCCCGGTGATTGCTTCGGGCGGTGTGGGCACGCTGGAGCACCTGGCCGAAGGCATCCAGCAAGGTGGCGCTGATGCGGTGCTCGCTGCCAGCATCTTTCACTATGGCCAGCACACCGTGGGCGAGGCCAAGGCCTTGATGGCCAGCCGCGGGATTCCCGTTCGGTTGTGACAGGGCATGGCTGAAGTCCGCATCATTGGCGGGCAATGGAAACGCAGCAAATTGCCGGTGGCCGATGCGCCCGGCCTGCGCCCCACACCCGACCGCGTGAGAGAAACGCTCTTCAATTGGCTGGGGCAAAACTTAGACGGTTGGCGCTGCCTGGACGCGTTTGCCGGCAGTGGGGCACTCGGGTTTGAAGCCGCTTCGCGCGGCGCTGCCGAGGTCACGCTGCTGGAGCGTGATACCAAGCTCGTGCGCGGCCTGCATGCCGTGCGAGAGCGCTTGAAAGCCGAATCCGTTCGCATCGAAACCGCAGACGCCCTGGCCTGGATGGCGCGGAGTGCGGCCGAGCGTTTCGAACTGGTCTTCATCGACCCGCCCTTCGACGCCAACCTGTTCGTGACCGCACTGAAAGCGGCGGCACGCGTGGTCGTGCCCAGTGGCTTCATCTATCTCGAGGCCGATCGCGCCTTCGGCGATGACCCCGTGCTGGCCGAACAAGGCTTGCGCCTGCACCGCCACGGGCGAGCCGGTGCGGTGCACTTCCACCTGATCCAGCGCAGCGAGCCCGGCTAAACTGCCTGCACTCTTGTTGTGCAGACTGGAAGGAACGTGCCTTGACCTCCGTGACCCGCCTCACCGCCGTCTACCCCGGCACCTTCGACCCCATGACCCTTGGCCATGAGGACCTGATGCGCCGCGCGAGCCGCCTGTTCGAGCGGCTGATCCTGGCGGTGGCGACAGGCCACCACAAGCGCACCATGTTCACGCTGGAAGAGCGCCTGGAGATCGCCACCGAGCTGGCTGCCAAGCACCCCAACGTGGAGGTGATCGCCTTCGACGGCTTGCTCAGCGACTTCGTCATGAGCCACGGTGGCAAGGTGGTGGTGCGAGGCCTGCGCGCGGTAAGTGACTTCGAATACGAGTTCCAGATGGCCGGCATGAACCGCACGCTGATGCCCAAGGTGGAAACCGTGTTCCTCACGCCGAGCGACCAGTTCCAGTTCGTCTCGGGCACCTTCGTGCGCGAGATTGCCACCCTCAAGGGTGATGTTTCCAAGTTTGTGTCACCCTCGGTGCTGCAGCGCCTGCAGCAACGTGTGAACGCAGGCGCATAGTTCTCCGAAGCAGTACTCCACCATGGCACTTTTGATCACCGACGACTGCATCAACTGCGATGTCTGTGAACCCGAGTGCCCCAACCAGGCCATCTCGCTTGGCCCCTTGATCTATGAGATCAACCCGGCCAAGTGCACCGAGTGTGTGGGCCACTTCGACGAGCCGCAGTGTGTGCAGGTGTGCCCGGTGAGTTGCATCCCGGTCGACCCCCGGCATGTGGAGTCGAAAGAGAGCCTGTGGGAAAAATACCGCCAGCTGCAGGCCGCGTCGGTCTAGCGACTTTTCGCTTTTTTGCCCGATGCGATGGCCACGAAGTCGCCGTTGGCGGGCTTCTTGGCTTTGGCGGTTTTCTTCTTTGAGGCTCTGGTCGCCACGGTAACCGGCTCAGGCGGTGCGGGGCGGCCGTTGATCTTGCCGGCCATCGCGGGTTGGACTGACTCCCGGCGTTGGCGCTCACGCTCCAAGTTATCGCCGCGGGCTTGATCCTCTCTCACCTGCGTTTTGGCAGCGGCACGCTGCGCCTCACTGCGCTCGTCGCTCACATTCACGACGCGGCCCTGCGGGCAGGGTGTTTGCGAGTACTCGCGGCCATCGGGCCCACAGCGGTAGACCGTCTGCGCCTGCAAAGCGGTACAGACGAGTGCGGCGGCCAGCAAGAGCAGCAGCCTCATGGTTTGGTCTCCGGCGTCACCAGGCCTTCAGGCCGCGGCGGCTTGGGCCGTGGCGGTTTGGCGGTGAGCTTCATCGTGGCGCGCTCCATGTCACCGGCGAGGATGAGATCGAGCACCGGCAGCGTCTTGGCGATGCTCTCGTGGATGGCTTCGCCGTGGGTGGGCGAAGGCTTGCGCAAGACGTAGTCGACCACCTCGGCTTTCACCCCGGGGTGGCCGATGCCAATGCGCAAGCGCCAGTAGTCGGGCGTTCCCAACTGGGCGTGGATGTCACGCAGGCCGTTGTGGCCACCGTGCCCGCCACTGCGCTTGAATTTCACCTGGCCGGGCTGCAGGTCGAGCTCGTCGTGCGCCACCAGGATTTCTTCGGGCGCAATCTTGAAGAAGCGCGCGAGCGCAGCCGCCGACTTGCCTGACAGGTTCATGTAGGTCTGCGGCTGCAGCAACCACAGCGGGCCTTGGTCGCCGGGCCGGTTCACGCGTGCGACCAGGCCGAAGTAGCTGCGATCGGGGACGAGCGAGGCTTTCAGCTCGCGCGCCACGGCGTCGATCCACCAGAACCCGGCGTTGTGGTTGGTGGCTTCGTATTCAGGGCCGGGGTTGCCCAGGCCGACAAGCAATCGAATCATGGTGTCGCAGATTATCCGGGCCGACTGCGCAAAAAAGAGCCCCACCAAGGCGGGAACACAGGCGAAAAAAAAGCCCCGCCAAGGCGGGGCTTGCAGACCTTCCGAAGAAGGACTTATTTCTTGTTGTTGATCTTTTCGACCTTGCGGGCCTTGCCTGCGGGAGCAGCCACGGCCACCGGCGCAACGATCACTTCTTCTTCGGCGGCTTGCACCGAAGTCGACACGATCACCGGGTTCGGCTTGCCTTGCGTCACGACGGTGATACCTTCGGCCAGCTTCAGGTCGCTCACGTGCAGGGCTTGGCCCTTGGTCAGGTTGGCCAGGTCAACGGTCAGGAACTCAGGCAGGGCCGAGGCCAGGCACTGGATGCGCAGTTCGGTGACCACGTGGTTAACGAGGCAGGCATCGGTCTTGACGGCCGGCGAGGTTTCTTCGTTGATGAAGTGCAGCGGCACTTTCTTGGTGATCTTGGTGGTGGCATCGACGCGCTGGAAGTCGATGTGCAGCACGATCTGGCGGAAGGGGTGCAGCTGGTAGTCACGCAGCAGCACTTGTTCGGTCTTGCCACCCAGTTCCATTTGCAGAATGGTCGAGTGGAAGGCTTCCTTCTTCAGAGCGTGGAAGAGGGCGTTGTGATCGAGTTCGATCATCGAGGGCGTGCCAGCGCCGTAAACAATACCCGGCACCTTGTTGGCCAGGCGCAGGCGGCGGCTCGCTCCGGTCCCCTGCAATGTGCGCTCAAAAGCGACGAATTTCATGGTGTTCTCCAAACATGGATTGACGCCCGCGACCAAGCGTCAAAAAACAGGCCTTGCGGCCCGGCGAAACGGCACACACGAAGTGCGCCGCGGTGTTGCAGATCAGAAGTTGTTGTTCTGCTCCGCAAACAGGGACGTCACCGATTCACCGTCAGAGATGCGACGGATGGTTTCGGCGAACAAGAAGGCCACCGACAGCTGGCGAACCTTCGAACATTTTTTGCCATCGTCGCTGAGCGGGATGGTGTTGGTGATCACGACTTCATCGAGCTGCGAGGCCTTGATGCGCTCGATGGCCGGGCCCGAGAACACGGCGTGGGTGCAATAGGCGTACACGCTCTTGGCGCCTCGCTCCTTGAGCACATCGGCGGCTTTGACCAGCGTGCCGGCGGTGTCGATCATGTCGTCCATGATCACGCAGTTGCGGCCGTCGATGTCACCGATCACGTGCATCACTTCGGACACATTGGCCTTGGGGCGGCGCTTGTCGATGATGGCGAGGTCGCAGCCGAGTTGTTTGGCGAGAGCCCGTGCACGCACCACACCACCCACGTCGGGCGACACGACCACCAGGTCGGTGTAGCGCTTGCTTTGCAGGTCAGACAGCA
>JACMKJ010000068.1 GCA_014380155.1 Rhizobacter sp.
CACCAGCGACTGGTCGCTCGCGCTGTGGATGATGGCGGCGGCCTCGGTCATCTCCAGCATGAAGGTCGACTGCGCGTTGGCCAGATCGTCGGCCGCGCCGATGCGGGTGTGGATGGCGTCGATCGGCCCGAGCCGGCAGGCGCGCGCCGGCACGAAGGAGCCCACGGCCGCCAGCAACACGATCAACGCCACCTGCCGCATGAAGGTGCTCTTGCCGCCCATGTTGGGCCCGGTGATCACAAGCATCTTGCGGGTGGCGTCGAGCCGGCAGTCGTTGGCCATGAAGTTGCCCGCGCCGGTCTCGGCGAGGCGCGCTTCGACCACCGGGTGGCGGCCGGCTTCGATGTCGATGCAAGGCTCGCGCACGAACTGCGGGCGGCACCAACTGAGTGTGGTCGCACGTTCGGCCAGGGCTGAGAGCGCGTCCAGGCTGGCGAGCGCGCGCGCCAGGTTGCTGAGTTCTTCAAGGTGAGTTTGCAAGTGGTCGACCACCGCTTCGTACAACATCTTTTCGCGCGCCAGCGAGCGGTCTTGCGCCGACAAGGCCTTGTCTTCAAACGCCTTCAGCTCGGGCGTGATGAAGCGCTCGGCGTTCTTCAGCGTCTGGCGGCGCTGGTAGTCGCCGGGTACCTTGCTCGCCTGGCCTTGGGTCACCTCGATGTAGAAGCCGTGCACCTTGTTGTATTGAACGCGCAGGTTGGTGATGCCGGTGCGGCTGCGTTCACGCGCTTCCAGGTCGAGCAGGTAGGCATCACAGTTCTGGCTGATGCCGCGCAGCTCGTCGAGGTCTTTGTCGTAGCCGGGGGCGATCACGCCACCGTCGCGCAACAGCACGGCAGGTTCGTCGGCGATAGCTGAGCGCAACAGGGTTTCGATGGCGGCCGAAGGGTTGAGCGCCTCGGCCAGCATGTCGAGCAGCAACGCCTCGCCGGTGGGCACCAGCGAGCGCAAGGCGGGCAGGCCTTGCAGCGTGGCGCGCAGGCCGGTCAGCTCACGCGGGCGCACCTGGCGCAAGGCGACGCGCGCGGTGATGCGCTCCACGTCGCTCACGTGGCGCAGCGCTTCACGCAGCGGCTCGGGGGAGCGGTCGATCAGCACCTCCAGCGCGTCATGCCGCTGGGTCGCTACCAGTCGCTCGCGCAGTGGGTGGGTCAGCCAATGGCGCAGTGCGCGGCTGCCCATGCCGGTGCGGCAGGTGTCGAGCAGCGACAGCAAGGTGGGCGCATCGTCGCCGCGCAATGTCTGCGTGAGTTCGAGGTTGCGGTGCGTGGTGGGCGGCAGGTCGAGCAGGTCGCTCGCGCGCTCCACCGTGAGCGTGCGCACGTGGGCGAGTGCCTGGCCTTGTGTGTGCTCGGCGTAGCTCAGCAGGGCGGCAGCGGCGGCTTGCGCCACGGGCATGTCTTGGGCGTTGAAGCCTGCAAGACTCGCCACGCGGAGCTGTTCGCACAGCTTGCGCTGGCCGAGTGCGGTGTCGAACTGCCAGGCGGGGCGGTTCGTCAAGGCGATGCGCGACTGGGCCACGGCAGCCGGCACCTGGTCGCGGTCGACCAGCGCTTCGGCCGCATTGAGCCGCGCCAGCCAGCCGGGCAGTTCGCGCTCTGGGCATTCGGTCATGCCGAGCTGCCCGTTCGACAGGCCCAGCCATGCGAGGCCATAGGTCACCACACCGCGCTTGCTTTGTTGCGACACGGCCAGCAGCAGCGCATCACGCTTGTCGGCCAGCAACTCCGAGTCGGTCACGGTGCCGGGCGTGACCACCCGCACCACCTTGCGCTCGACCGGCCCCTTGGCGGTGGCCACGTCGCCCACCTGCTCGGCGATGGCGACCGGCTCGCCCAGCTTGATCAGCTTGGCAAGGTAGCTCTCCACCGAATGCACCGGCACACCCGCCATCACCACCGGCTCGCCGCCGCTTTGGCCACGTTGTGTGAGTGTGATGTCGAGCAGCTTGTTGGCGCGCCTGGCGTCGTCGAAGAAAAGCTCGTAGAAATCGCCCATGCGGTAGAACACCAGCGTGTCGGGGTGCTCGGCCTTGATGCGCAGGTACTGCTGCATCATCGGCGTGTGGTGGGCGAGGTCGGAGGCCAGGGGCGCGGAGTTCATGCGGGGGTGGTCACACCAGGGTCAGCCGCCTATTGTCGTGCAGGCCGCGCCGGTAACATCGCTGCTTTTCCAAGAACAACCAGGAGACACGATGAACCGCCGCAACATGCTGGCTGCCGCATTGATGAGTCTGTGCCTGACCGCCGCGGCGACGGCTCAAACCAAGACCCTGCTGCGCATCTCGACGCCCGCCGTCACCGAAGACTGGCACGCCAAGATGTGGACGGTGTTCAAGGACGAGCTGGACAAGTCGGCCCCCGGCCAGTTCGACGTGCAGATCCACTTGAATGGCGCGCTCTTCAAGCAAGGCGCTGAGTCGACCGCCATGGCGCGCGGCAGCCTGGAGATGGCGTCGATGTCGGCGCAAGACATCGCCAAGATCCTGCCCGAGTACGCGATCTACACCGCCGGTTATCTGATCCGCGACCCGGCGCACCAAAAGAAGGTATTCAACGGCCCCATCGGCGATGAGATGGCCCAGGCCGTCGCCGCCAGGATGGACGTGCAACTCCTCACCGTGGCCTACCTCGGCACCCGCCAGCTGGCCCTGCGCGAGCCGCGCAAGGTGATGACGCCTACCGACCTGAAAGGCGTCAAGCTGCGCATGCCGGCCACCAAGGAGTGGCTGTTCCTCGGTGAGGCGCTGGGCGCCACCGCCACGCCGCTGGCCTTTGGCGAGGTCTATCTCGCGCTCAAGACCGGCACCATCGACGGCGAAGACAACCCGCTGCCCACCGTGCGCTCGGCCAAGTTCCACGAGGTAACGAAGCAGATCGTGCTCACCAGCCACCTGGTCGACGGCCTATTCATCGCCATCGCGAGCAAGACCTGGAAGGGGCTCACGCCAGAGCAGCAAACCAAGCTGCGGGCTGCCGCGCTGGCCGCCGCCAAGTACAACGACGACAACCGCATTCAAGACGAAGCGCAGCTGATCGACTTCTTCAGACGCGAAGGCCTGCAGGTCACCACACCCGACGTCGACGCCTTCCGCAAGACGGTGCAGGCCAAGTACCTCGCCTCCGAGCAGGCCAAGAGCTGGCCGGCCGGTTTGCTGGACCGCATCAACGCGGTGAAGTAAGGCGTGCGCCGACGCCTGGAGGCGCTGGCCGGCGCCATCGCCGCGGCGATCTTTGCCTTGCTCTTCGTCACCTTTGTCGTGCAGGTGGCGGCGCGATTTCTCTTCAATCGCCCGCTGGCCTGGTCAGACGAGCTGGTCGTCATCCTCTACATCGCCATGGTGTTCTGGTCGGCGGCCACCTTGCTGAAAGAACGTGAGCACGTGATGTTCGACCTGGTCTATGCGGCGCTGCCCGCTAGGGGCCAACGCTTGATGGCGCTGGTCGGCGTGGTGCTGATCGCGGGCCTGATGGGTGTGCTGCTGCCCTATGCGTTTGACTACGTGCGCTTCATGCACCGCGAGCCGACCGCCGTGTTGGGAGTGCCGTTTTCTTGGGTGTTCGCGCCCTTCCTGGTGTTTGTGCTCGCGGTGGTGCTGATGTACGTGCACAAGGGCTGGAAGCTGCTGCGCAGCGGCTGGCGGGAGCAACTGTGAGCCTGGCGTTGACGGTGCTGCTCGGCATGCTGGCGGTGACGCTGCTGCTGCGCATTCCCATTGGTTTCGGCATGCTGGCCAGTGGTGTGGCCTACCTGCTGGTGAAGGGGCAAGACGTGGGCCTGGTGGCCGAGCAGGTGCTCAACGGCCTGTACAACAGCTACGTGCTGCTGGCGGTGCCGCTGTTCATTTTTGCGGCCAACATCATGAACTCGGGCACCATCAGCGAGCGCCTGTTTGCGTTTGCGCATGTGCTGGTGGGGCGCGTGCGTGGTGGCTTGGCGCATGTGGACATCATCGTCAGCGTGATCTTCTCCGGCATGAGCGGCAGCGCCATTGCTGATGCGGCCGGTCCCGGCATCGTGAGCATCCGCATGATGACCAAGCACGGCTATTCGCCGGCCTTTGCGGGTGCCATCACGGCCGCTTCGGCCACCATCGGGCCGATCATCCCGCCCTCGATTCCGCTGGTGATCTACGCGATGGTGTCCGACACCTCGGTGGGTGCGCTCTTCCTCGGCGGCGTGATCCCCGGCCTGCTGATGGCGCTGTCGCTGATGGTGGGCGTGCAGCTGGTGGCCAAGCGCCGCAACCTGCCGCGCAGCGACGCATTGCCGCCGAAAGAATTGCCCCGCGTGTTGTGGCGTGGCCTGTTGCCGCTGAGCCTGCCGGTGGTGCTGCTGGGCGGCATCTACAGCGGCGCGTTCACGCCCACCGAAGCGGCGGCCGTGGCGGCCTTGTACGCGTTGTTTCTGGCGGGGGTGGTGTATGCCGCGCTGAGCTGGCGGCGGCTGTACCAGATCCTCATCGAGTCGTCGAAATCGAGCGCCTCGGTGACGCTGATCGTGGCCTCGGCCTTCTTCATCAACTACGCCTTCGCAGCCGAGAACGTGCCGACGATGCTGGCGGCCTGGCTCAGCGGTTTTCAGCTCTCGCCGCTGGAGTTCTTGCTGGGTGTGAACCTGCTGTTCCTGGTGCTCGGGTGTTTTCTCGACACCTCGATCATGCTGCTGGTGCTGGTGCCCATGCTGCTGCCGGCGGCGCGTGCACTCGGGGTCGACCTGGTGCACTTCGGCGTGATGGTGGTCGTCAACATGATGATCGGCATGGTGACGCCGCCGTTCGGCATGTTGCTCTTCGTGATCAATGCGCTGGCGGGTGTGCCACTCAAGGCGATGATCCGCGAGAGCTGGATCTTCATTGGCGTGCTGATCGTGGCGCTGCTGATCATCACGTTGTATCCACAGACGGTGCTGTGGTTGCCACAGACGCTCGGCTACGGCGGAAAGTGATCAGGCTTCGGCTGGCACCCAGCGCTCGTTGACCAGCAGTTCGTGCGGCTTGAACTGCGCCTTGTACGACATCTTGTCGCTCTCGCCGATCCAGTAGCCGAGGTAGACATGGCGCAGCTTGAGGAGCCGGGTCTGCTCGATCTGCCACATCACGTTGAAGGTGCCGTAGCTGGTGCGCTCTTCGGGCTCGTAGAAGGTGTACACCGCTGACAGGCCGTCGTTGAGGATGTCGAGGATGGACACCATCTTCAGTGCCCCCAGCGTGCCGTCGGTCGACGGCTCGCGAAACTCGACCAGGCGTGAGTTGACGCGGCTTTGCAGCAGAAACTGGGTGTACTG
This sequence comes from Rhizobacter sp., assembly GCA_014380155.1. Lineage (GTDB taxonomy): Bacteria > Pseudomonadota > Gammaproteobacteria > Burkholderiales > Burkholderiaceae_C > Rhizobacter. Next base: position 5,287 of record JACMKJ010000068.1, read on the forward strand.
GTCGACCGAGTCGTTGTCCATGCCGCCGCCGCTGTGGCGCCCGGCCTGGTAGCGCAGGTAGAGCTGGTAGTGTTCGGGCACAAAGCACAGGCGCAGCACTCGCGCCTGCAGGTTGCCGTGCTGCTTCAGTGCGCGGCGCTGGCTGCGGGTGGCCTCGAAGCTCTTGACCGGGATGCGCAGGGGCACACACGCGCGGCAACCATCACAAAAAGGCCGGTAGGTGAACATGCCGCTGCGGCGAAAGCCGTTGGCCACCAGGCCGGAGTACGCGTCGGCATGAATCAAGTGGCTGGGCGTGGCCACCTGCGAACGCGCCATGCGGCCCGCGATGTAGCTGCACGGGTAGGGCGCGGTGGCATAGAACTGGATCGATGAGAGCGGCAGCTCTTTCGGGTGGGTCACGGGCCAGGTTCCTGGGTGGGCAGGTTGTGTCTGTCGGTCTGGTCGACTTCCAGCTGCGCCCACATCGCCAAATGATAGGTCCAATCCTTCACTGACGGTTCCCTGATCCGTGGGGTGAAGAGGGCCTCGAACTCGCTGCGCGGGATCTCGCGCGCGCCCAGCGACGCCAGGTGGCCGGTGCGTTGCTGGCAGTCGATCAGGGTGATGCCGTGGTGGCGGCAAAAGCACACCAGCGCGGCCATCGCGATCTTTGACGCGTCGGTGCGGTGCGAAAACATCGATTCGCCGAAAAACATGCGGCCGAGGTTGATGCCGTAGAGGCCACCGACCAGTTGGCCGTCGATCCAGGATTCGATGCTGTGCACGGTGCCCAGCGCATGCCAGTCGCAGTAGGCGTCGATCATCTCCGGCACGATCCAGGTGCCGGCCTGGCCGTCGCGCGGCGTGCTGGCGCAGGCAGTGATGACGCGGCGAAAGGCGCTGTCGATGCGGATCTCGCAGCGCTTGTCCATCCTGAAATTCTTCACCGTCTTGCGCAGCGAGCGCGACAGCTTGAATTCATCGACAAACAGCACCATGCGCGGGTCGGGTGACCACCACAAAATGGGCTGACCCTCGCTGTACCAGGGAAAAACCCCTTTGCCGTAGGCCTCAGCCAGGCGTTCGGGGGTGAGCTCGCCGCCCGCAGCCAGCAGGCCGGGGGCATCAGACCCCTGGGGCAGGGCGAGCCGCGTCTCAGGCAGCGGGTCGAGCGGGTGGCGCAGCCATGGAATCATGCAGATCGGGAGTCGCAAGCCTCGGCCGAAGTGACGGGCTTTTTCTGCGTGAGCGTCACCCCATGGCGCACCGCCACGATCTCGGCCAGGATGGACACGGCAATTTCAGCCGGCGTGCGCCCGCCGAGATCGAGCCCGATCGGGCCGTGCAGGCGGTTGATCTCTTGCGCCGACAGGTCGAACAGCGCCAGCCGCTCCTTGCGTTTGGCGGTGTTGTTGCGCGAACCCAAGGCGCCCACGTAGAACGCGGGCGACTTGAGCGCTTCGAGCAGCGCCATGTCGTCGAGCTTGGGGTCGTGTGTGACGGCGACCACCGCGCTGTGCGGGTCGAGTTGCAGCTCGACCACCAGGTCGTCGGGCATGGCGCGGCTGAAGGTGGTGCCGGGCACGTCCCACGTGAGGTGGTATTCCTCACGCGGGTCGCAGCAAATGACCTCGAAGTCGAGCGCCAGTGCCATCTGTGCCAGCACGCGGGACAGTTGCCCCGCGCCGATCACCAGCATGCGCCAGCGTGGGCCGAAGAGGGCGCGCAAGATGTTGCCGTCGAAGCTGAATTCATCGCCGCGCGTGGCGGCTTCCACCGTCACCTCGCCGCTGCGCAGGTCGAGCCGGCGTGCCACCAGCTCGTGGCGCTGGGTGCGGGCGAGCACCTCGTCGATCCAGCCGGTGTCTTGCAGCGGCTCCTGCACCAGGCGCAGGTTGCCACCGCAGGGCAGGCCAAAGCGGGCGGCTTCTTCCTTGGTGACGCCATAGGTCACGAGTGAAGGTTGTTTGACTTCGTCACCACCGCGCACACGTTCGATGAGATCGTCTTCGACGCAACCACCCGACACCGAGCCCACCACCAGACCGTCGGCCCGCATGGCCAGCAGTGCGCCGGGCGGGCGGGGCGCCGAGCCCCAGGTTTCGATGACGGTGACCAGCCGCACGGCGTGGCCGCCGGCATGCCATTGGCGGGCTTGGGTCAAGACTTGGAGATCGAGGCTGTCCATCGGCGGGCTCCAGGGGGTCGGGGCATGGTAGCGCGCAGGGCATGCGCGTGCAGGGCGCGCTTTCCCGAGCAGTCAGCGGTAAAACGCCTCGACCTTGCCCTTCAGCTTGATCATCAAGGGCTTGCCCTTGCGGTCGATCGCCTTGCCGGCGGGAACCTTGACCCAGCCTTCGCTGATGCAATATTCCTCGACGTCGAAGCGCTCCTTGTCGTTGAAGCGGATGCCGACGTCGCGTTCGAACACCGCCGCCACATGGTGCGGGCTGGTGGGGTCGACTGACAGGCGGTCGGGCAGGGGCTGAGTGTCTTTGGGTTCTTCCATGGGTAGCATCTGACCTGAAGCTTCGAAGCCCGGCATTTTCACACCCTGCAAACTTGAGCGGCCTGGCGTATCGTCCCGCTTCCCCATTCACGAAGGACAGCGCCATGAAGATCGCCTTTTTCGGAACCGGCCTGATGGGATCGGGCTTCGTGCGCCGCCTGCGCGCCACCGGGAACGAGGTGCATGCGTGGAACCGCAGCCCGGCCAAAGCCCAGGCCCTCGAGGCCGATGGCGCCAAGGCCTTTGCCGACCCGGCGCAGGCGCTCGAAGGGGTGGAGCGCATCCACCTGTCGCTGGCCGACGACGAATCGGTCGACGCGGTGCTGGAACCGCTGGTGGCCAAGCTTGCGCAAGGCACCTGGATCGTCGACCACACCACCACCGCACCCACGCCCACCGCGGCGCGTGCGGCACGCTGGCATGCGCGCGGTCGCGTCTTTGTCCACGCGCCGGTGTTCATGGGCCCGTCAAATGCACTCGAAGGCACCGGCTTGATGCTGGTCTCGGGCGACAAATCGCACCACGACGCGCTGCTGCCTGCGCTGCAGCAGATGACGGGCAACGTGATCTACCTGGGCGAGGCGCCCGAGCGCGCGGCGGCGTTCAAGCTTTTCGGCAACCTCACGTTGATCGGCATCATGGGCGTGCTCGGAGACGTGAATCGCCTGGCGCATGCGAGCGGCATCTCCACCAGCGACGCGTTCTCCTTGTTCAAACACTTCAACCCGGGCCAGATGCTGCCGGCACGGGCGGCGCGCATCGAGTCGGGTGACGTGACCCAGCCGTCGTTCGAAGTGGCGATGGCACGCAAGGACGTGCGGCTGATGATCGAAGAAGCACAACGTGGCGGTGTCGATCTCTTCGTCATGCCCGGCGTGGCCGCGATGTTCGACGCAGCGATTGCGCGCGGCGAGGGCGCGCTCGACGCCGTTGTGGCTGCACGCATGCCACGTTGAATCTTCAGGAGACCGTCTTGATCGAACAACACATCGACATCCCCACCGCCGACGGCGCCATGAACAGCTTCGTGGTCTGCCCTGACGAGGGCGGCCCGTTCCCGGTGGTCTTCTTCTACATGGACGCCCCCGGCAAGCGCGAAGAGCTGCACGACATGGCACGGCGCATTGCCGCGGTGGGCTACTTCGTCGTGCTGCCCAACCTCTACTACCGCCGCTCGCTCGACTACTGGCTGAAAGAGCGCACCGAAGCCGGCATGGCCGAGATGTTCGGCCACATGGCCTCGCTCGATGCCACCACGACCGAGTGTGATACCCGCGCGATGTTGAGTTATGTCGATGCGCAAGCGCAGGCCGACGCTTCACGCATCGGGGCTGTGGGCTACTGCATGAGCGGCCCCATCGTGGTGTGGGCTGCGGCGGCCTTTGCCGACCGGTTCAACTGCATTGCCTCCATCCACGGCGCCCACATGGCGACCGACAGCCCCGATTCGCCACACCGGCTGGCGCCGCGCATTCGCTGCGAGACCTATTTCGCCTGTGCCGAGATCGACAAGTGGGCGCCGCCGGCCGACATCGAGCAGCTGTCTGCAGCTTTCACCGCAGCGAAGGTGCCGCACCGGGTCGAGTGGTACCCGGCGGCGGAGCACGGCTTCGTGTTTCCTCTGCGGGTGGGCATTTACAACAAGGCGGCGGCCGAGCGGCACTGGGAGCGTTTGTTCGGCCTGTTCGAGCGCAACTTGCGGGCTGCATAGGTCACCGTCATTCCGCCTCCGCGGGAATGACATCAAAGCGCAGGCGTGACCGCCAGCGACCACTTGTTGAGCGTGCCCACGTCCACCGCCGCCGCGTCCACCACCCGCAGCGTCCAGTGGCCCTGCATGGCCTGCCCGTTGAGCGCCGACAAGGGCGACAAAGGCGCAGCAGAGTCGTAGGTCACCACCAGATTGTCTTGACCACCACCGAGCTGGCTGTGCAGCACCACACTGCGCCCGCCGGGTGACACCAGTTCGATGCGCAAATCACCGACGTAGGTGTGCGTGATGTCCACCGCCACCTTGAGCTGGCCGACCGTGCCGGCGCGGGTGAGCTCGATGCTGCTGCTCACGCCGGCGGAGTTGTTGTCGGGGATGGCCAGGAGCGGTGAAGCCTCGCCCGCGGTGGTGCCTGCGTCAGCGTCGACCGTCAGGTCGATGCTCCAGCGGTTGAGCGTGCCCACGTCTTGCCCTTCGAGGTCGCTCACCTTGAGCACCCAGTCGCCTTCCGCGCCTTGCCCTAAGAAGCCGGCCATGGAGGTGACCGAGGCCGAGTCGAAGCTCTGCACGAGGTTGTCGGTGCCGCCGCCGGCGCGGTTGTGCAACACCGCCTTGGTGCCGCTCGGGCCCGTCAGCTCGATCAGCAGATCGCCGATGTAGGTGTGGGTGATGTTCAGGCTCGCCACCAGCCGCTTCACCGTGCCGGCCGCGCCCATGCGGATCTTGCTGCTGATGCCGGCGGCCTTCTTGTCCGGGATGGTGGTTGGGGTCAGGTTTTCGCCATGCACCGAAGGCGCGGTGGCGGCGGCACCGATGCGAAAGCCGATGCGCACGTCGGGCACGTCGACGTCGGAGATGACCAGCCCCGAATCGGCGCCGCTCCACAGCCGTGTCGATGGCGTGGTGGCGTGCGACAACGCCACGCCGTTGACGGCGGAGAAAAGGTCGGTGCCGTCGCCCTGGTTGACGTTGTGCTCCAGGTCGGTGTTGCCATCGGCCTGCAACAGCGCGCACTGGTAGTGGCGCTGGCCGGTGCCTTGCTGGAATTCGTTGGAGCCCATCGTGTCGCAGTGGTAGACGGCCAGGCCGCTTGCGGGCAGGTGCTGGTCGAGCCCGATCTTGGAGCGGTTTTCGACGATGAAGTATTCGTTGGGCGCGTTGGTCTTGAACTTGAGCACGGTGTCGTAGTCAGCGTGCACCGCCATCGCCGAGGGTGCGGTGTTGAGGATGATCTCGGTGTTGCACCAGCCCACCAGGTCCCGCAGGTACGCACACACCGGCGAGGGCGTGCGGCCGGAGTTGAGGTGGTTGCCCGAGCCCATCAGGCAATAGCTGCCGATGCCCGCGCTTTGCACACCGTCGCCTTCGCGGTTGACTGCGCCGTAGTCGTACATGTCGGGGAAGCGGCACAAGAGGTGGCCGTTTTCGTGGCAGAAGGTACCGATGGAGAGGTCGGCGCTGCTGCGCCCGGCGCTCGTCAGCAGATACAGGTTGGTCGAGATGGCGCCGTAGCGCAGGTCGATGGTCGAGTTGTGCGGCCACAAGTCGCCTTCGTACTGCGTCTGGCCGGCGTACATGATGTTGAGTGCATCCAGGATGCCCTCGCCGCGCGAGTCGTAGTGGGTGAGGTTCACGCCGGAGGCCACGGCCAGGTCGAGCGCTTCTTTCACCAGCAGGTTGTTGATGTAGAAAGCGCGGTTCTGGCTCAGGCGGAAGGGGCCAACCACGTCGTTGCTGTAGTCGAGCTTGCCGGTGGAGACGGTGCGGAAGTATTCGCGGGCCGACGAGAAGTTGCCGTTGCGTGTGTAGTTGGGGCCGTTGAGCATGTCGCTCACATCGGCTTGTGTGACGGTGGTGCGCACGTCTTGAAACTCGACCAGGATGGTCAGGCCGCGCACCGTGCCGTTGGCCAGGCGGCGGCCTTCCAGCAGGCCCTGGCTCGGGCCAAAGGTCAGCACGCTGGCGTTGCTGGTGCGTGCCCCGGCGGGGCGGATGCGTGAGCGCCGCGCCTCGAAGCGGCCGTTGCGCACGGCCAGCGTTTCGCGCAGGTGGCGCACCGTGCCCGCAGGGGGTGGCGAGGTGACGGGCACACCACTCGAGACCAGCACGCCGTTGTGCAGGTAGCCGTAGCAGAAGAAGCCGCGGTCGGTGTCGCTCACGGCGGTGAAGCCGTCGAGCGTTTCGTAGCGGGCGTAGAACTCGTCGCCGGTCACACGCAGGCGGATGTCGGGGCCGTTGGCTTGGCCGAAGGTCAGGGTTTCACCGAAGATGGCGCTCATGTCGTGCTCTCCTTTGAAGGCTCGTTGTGTGAACAACAAGATAGTTGGCGGAGCGTCTTCACGTATCCCCTAGGTTTGAAGCACAAACGTGGGGGGTGGGTTGCACCAAGAGCGTGTCGTTGCAGTGCAGCAGCGTTAGCGCGGCGTTATGGCGCGGTTCGTACTACGAATGCGGGATTGGAAAGCAGGCACCCGGCATGCAACATCGGCCCCGCGCGTCATGGCTTCACGGCGCGCGAGGTCTCACATCAATCGGGGTACCACCTTGCGCCACGTGTTTCTGTATTCGTTGCCGATCGCCCTTGCGGCGCTGGCGCCCATTCATTCCCACGCACAAGCCGGAGCGGCGCAACCCGGTCGCGTCGAGCGCGACACAAGGCCGTTGCCCGAGCCGGTGCGACGCGACAGCGTGCGCATCGACGCCCCACGCTTTGCCGAGCAGGTGCCAGCCGGTGCGCAAGACGTGCGCTTCTTGTTGGGTGAAGTGCTGGTGACAGGCAACACCGCGTTGTCGACGCAAGCCTTGTCGGCAACCTGGACGCCGCTGATCGGCAAGCCCATCACCTTGGCCGAGGCATTCGGCATCGCGGCGGCCATCTCGGCGCGCTACCGCGAAGCGGGCTTCATCTTGTCGCAAGCGATCATCCCGCCGCAAGACATTCGCACCGTGGGTGTGGCCGTGCTGCGCGTTCAGGTGATTGAAGGTTTTGTCGACAAGGTGACCTTCACCGGCCCCGCACTCACCAAGCTGCAGCAGTACCTCGCGCCCGTGCAGGCCGAGCGGCCGCTGCGCCTGGCCACGCTGGAGCGGGCCTTGCTGCTGGCGGGCGAGTTGCCGGGTGTGTCGGCCCAGGCCAACCTGCGTGCGAGCGCCACGCCCAATGCCTCTGACCTGGAGATCGTCTCCAGCCAGAAGAGCACCGAGTTTTCGCTCTCGGCCCACAACCGCAGCACGCCGGCACAAGGCCGCGTGCGTTACGAGGCCAGCGCCGAGGTGCGCGGCGTCATCGGCCAGGTCGACCGACACCACCTGCGCTGGGTGACGGCCGGCGACGAGCGCTTGAGCCTGCTCGCCTACAGCGCCGACTTCCCCATCGGCGGCCAGGGGTTCAAGCTGCAGGTCAACGCGTCGACCTCGCGCTCGGAGCCCGAGACCGACCTCGCGTTCAGCAACATCGAGACGCGCGGCCGAAATCTCTCCGTCGGCATGGCCTACCCAATTCTGCGCAGCCGGCAAACCAACCTCTCGGTGCGCAGTGCCATCAATGTTTATCACAACACCTCTGACGTGGCCGGCAGCCGAGCCACCGACGACGACATCGGTGTGGGCCGCCTCGGCCTCACCACCGACGTGGCCGATGGCTGGGGCGGCATCTCGCTGCTCGACGTGGAATGGACGCGCAGCCTGCCCAGCCTCGGCGCAGGCGAGTCCACCGACACGGTCAACACCGGCATCCCGCTGCAGTTCAGCAAGTTGAGCCTCTACGCCGCCCGCTTGCAAAGCCTGGGTGGCAACTGGTCGGCGCTGCTGGCCGGCACCGGCCAGAGCTCCAGCAACAAGCTGCCCACCGGCGAGCAGCTCGGCCTGGGCGGCGACACCTTCTTGCGGGCCTTCGACCCGTCGGAGGTGATCGGCGAGAAGGGCGCTGCCGCCAAGTTCGAGCTGCGTTACGACCTGGGCGGCGCGCGCATCGCGTCCACGCTTTATGTGTATGGCGACGCCGGCAGCGTGAAGCGCAAACAGGCCGATGGCGGCTATGCGTCGACCTCGCTCACCTCGGCCGGCCTGGGCGTGCGCGTGAGCGGACCGTGGCGCACACGCGGCTACCTCGAAGTGGCCAAACCCGGCCGCAAAGACGTGGTCAGCGAAGGCAACCGCGACGCCCGCGTCTTCGCCGGCCTCGGCATTGATTTCTGAATCGGAAGCACCCCATGAAGAACGCTGCATCACAACGCTTTGCCGCCCGCCCGCTGGCCATCGAGATCTCGCGCATGTTCCGCCCCGGCGTGGCGGCCGCCACCCTGCTCGCCATGCCGTTTGCCTTCGCGGCGCCACAAGGCGGTGCGGTGACGGCAGGCCAGGCCGCGATCGCACAAAACGGCAACACCACCACCATCACCCAGGCCACGCAGCGCGCGGCCATCGACTGGCGCTCGTTCAATGTGGGCAGCAACGAGACGGTCAACTTCGTGCAGCCCAACAGCAGCTCGGCGGTGTTGAACCGCGTGGTGGGCAACGACGCTTCGGCCATCTTCGGGCGCATCACCGCCAACGGGCAGGTCTACTTGATCAACCCCAACGGCATCTTGTTTGGCCGCACGGCGCAGGTGGACGTGGGTGCTCTGACCGCCACCACCTCCAACATCAGCAATGCCGATTTCATGGCCGGCCGCATGAGCTTCAGCCAGCCTGGCCGACCGGACGCGCGGGTTGAAAACCAGGGCAGCATCACGGTCGGCGAGGGCGGCTTTGCGGCACTGGTCGGGCGCGGTGTCGTCAACAGCGGCGTGATCAATGCGCGCCTCGCTAAGGTGGCGCTCGCCGGTGGTGACGCCTTCGTGCTCGACCTGTACGGCGACAAGCTCGTCAACCTGATCGTTGACCCCGCGGCCATGAACAGCCTGGCCGATGCCCACGGCAACCCGCTCGCCGCGAGCGTTGACCACTCGGGCCAGATCGTGGCCGAGGGCGGGCGTGTGCAGCTCAGCGTGGCCACGGTGAAACAGCTGGTCGACAACCTCATCAACGTGAGCGGCGTGATTCGCGCGACCTCGTTCACCCAATCGCCGGGCCAGATCTCGCTGCTGGGCGATGCGAACACCCGCGTGGCGGTGAGCGGCACGCTGGAAACGTCCGGCCAGCTCGGAGGGCGCATTGAAGTGACGGGGCGCGACGTGGCCTTGCAACCCGGCGCCGTGCTCGCCGCCACCGGTGGCGAGGGCAGCATTGCCGTGGGCGGCGACTGGCAAGGGCAGGGCGCACTCGCCCATGCGCAGCAGGTCAACGTGTCCAGCGGCGCGTTGATCGATGCCAGCGCCAGCGCGCAAGGCACGGGCGGCACCGTGGCTTTGTGGTCGACCGAGAGCACGCAGTTCGCCGGGCGCATCGAAGCGCGTGGTGGTTCGGTGATCGGTGATGGCGGCCGGGTCGAGGTCTCGTCCAAGGGCCGGCTCGGTTTCATGGGCGACGTGAACGTGTTCGCCACCCAAGGCCAGCAAGGTTCGCTCTTGCTCGACCCGCTCAACCTGCGCATCGGCACCGTCACCTCGGGTGACTCTGAAATCTCGGCCGAGCAGATCCGCTTCTTCTTGACGCGCGGCGCCAGCGTGTCGCTCTCGGCCGACCAGAACGTGGTGGTCGACGCCGAGGTCAATGGCCTGGTCGCCGGTGGTGGCGTGCGTGGGGGTGGGCTCACGCTCACGGCCGGCAACAACCTCACCGTCAATCAAACCATTGCACTCAACGACGGCGCACTCAACCTCACGGCCACCAACGGCACGCTGTCGTCCACCGACAACGCGCTGCTGTTCACTGGCAGTGGAGCGGTCACGCTGCGTGGCGGCGCAGGTGTCGACGTGGGGCGTGTGCTCACGAGTGGCGCGGTCGATGTGCGCAGCGCCAGTGGTGCGGTGACTCTACGCCAGGCTGCAGTGGCGGCTGGCGCCACGGCTGCGCCTGTCAGCAGCCTGCTGGTACAGGGTGCAGGCAACGTCACGCTCAACGGCGCGCTGGCCAGCGGTGCGATCAACGTCACCAGCAGCGGCGGGGGAGTGTTGCTGAATGGTGCCGTGTTGCAGAGCACCGGTGGTGCCGTCGCGGTGCAGGCCGCACAAAACGTCAGCTCCAGCGGGACCGGCGTGGGCCTGGTGGCGGGCGGCAACCTGTCGGTCACGGCCGGGCAGGCGATTGATCTCTCCACGGCACTGGGCGGTGGCCAGGTGCAGCTCAATGCCGGTGGCGCGGTCAGTGTGGCCCAGGCCATCACCCATGCCAGCGGCACCGCCGCTGCGGGCCTCGGTGTGCAGGCCGGTGGTGCGGTGAGCCTGGCCGGCGCACGCACGGGCAGCGGTGGTGTTTCGATCACCACCACCGCCGGTAACGTCAGCTCTGGCGGGGCGCTGGTGAGCACCGGTGCGGTCGGCGTCACGGCGGCGGGCAGCGTGGGAACAAGCGGCAGCCGCATCAGCGTCGATGCCGCTGCCGCCAACATCAACCTGGCGGGTGCTCAAGGGGTGAACGCGGCGAGCCTCTTCAGCACCGGCAGCGTCACGCTAGCCGCGAGTGCCGGCGGTGTGGACGTGAGCCAGGCCCTGAGCGGAGGCGCGGGCACGGTGTCGGCGGCGACAACTGCGCGCCCCAGCGGCGTGGCCATCACCGCGCGCGATGCCATCGTGCTCAACGGTGCCGCCGTGGGCAGCGCCGGCCTCACGGCCGACAGCAGCGCAGGCGCCGTCACTGTCAACACCGGGTCGATCTTCAGCCAGGGCGCAGTGAGCTTGAGCGGGCAAGGCACCGTGACCTTGGCCGATGGCGTGGCGATCGACACGCAGGGCAACGGCAGCCACGTGACACTCACCTCGCGCGGCGCAGGCCTCACCATCGGCACCGGTGGCGTGCGCGCCAACGGCAACGCCAACCTCGGCCTGGCCGCGCGCAACGACATCGCCCTCAACGGCGACCTGCAGACACAGGCCGGCAGCATCACCGTGGTGTCGAGCAACGGCGCGGTCACGGCGCAGGTGGCCAACAGCGACACACCGGTGGCCGGCGATGCCGTGATCGACGCTGGCGCCAGCACCACGCTGTCTCGCATCAACGTGAGTGGAGCGGGCCGCGTGTTCCTCGGCGAGATGCGCGCCTACCGAGACATCACCGTGAGCTCGAGCGCCGGCAACGTGATCTTGCGGCGCGGCCTCGGCGGCACGGTCGCCACCACCGGCTACGCCAACTTTGCGCAGGGCTACCAGGACGCGCTGCGGCCCGACGTGGGCCGCCTGGTGATTGACGCGCCTGCCGGCTCGGTGGAGTTGAACGGCCTCAACCTCGATGGCAACACCGTGCCCACCGACACCACCCCAGGTCTCAGCATCACCGCTGGCCGCAGGATCGTGAGCAACGAGCAGATTGCCGTCAACAAGGGCGACGTGGTGCTCGCCGCCGGCACCACCCAGGCCACCGACGGGGTGTACCTCGGCAGCAACGTCTACTCGCGCGGCTGGGACTCGGTGGGCGCCGACGGCCTGCGCGGCACGGCCGATGACCGCAAGCTGGCCTATGGCATTCAGATCAGTGGTCGGGTGCTCGGCCTGTTCGACAACAACGACGAGTTCGCCACCCTGCCCAGCGGCACCAGCCAGGTTCGGGTGAACGGGACCACGGTGGTGCGCGTCGACCGCGAGGGTTACCTGGTCGACCTCAACGGGCAGCGCACGACGCCGCTGCAGATGGTGTCGACAGACGTGACGGGTGTCATAGCGCCCTCGGCGGGCCTGGTGGTCTACAACGTCGACGGCACCGGCCGCATCGTCTCCAGCGACCCCGCGATCAACGGCGACCTGCCCACCGGCGTGCGTGGCGTGGCCGAGAGCCGCGACATCGCCAAGCTCATCATTTCCAACAACACCGCCAACTACCAGGACGCGGGCGACGAAGCCCTGCGCACGCGCCTCGTGCCGTACACCAGCCATGACACCACCGCCAACAACGTGCTGATCGATGTGCAGACCATCGCCGGTGTAGGCAATGCACCCGGGGCAGACGGCCGCTTCAGCGTCGACAGCTTTGCGCCCACGCTGGTGGCCCTGAGCCAGACGCCCGTCTCGGTGCTACCGCGCGCCAACGTGATCGCCTCGACCCTGGGCATGGGCTTCAAGGTGCTGGGCTTCGAAGACGCTGCCGACGCCCAGCCGCTGGTGTGGAGCAACGGCGTGAGCCTGGCCCGCGGTGCCGACGGCTACTTCCGCGAGCTGCAGTCGCGCAGCGGCACCGCCGGCCTGAGCGATCTGCCGCTTGGCACCTTGCCGGTGAACGGCGCCATCTCGATCACCGCGCCAGTGGGCGACGTGCACCGGGTGCACCAGGTCGAGCTCAACGACGGCCGCATCGTCGCGGTCACACAGACCGAGTTGCTGGTCTCCGGCTCGGCCACCTACAACTTCCGGCTGGAGGACGGGGCGAACCGGGGCTTTGCCCGCCTCGAGTCGGTGAGCTTGAGCGCTGGCGCCGTGCTGCCGACCGCCGCTCCGTCGCTGCCGCCCGACGCGGTGCGCATTGTCTCCAGTGGGGCGTGGGTCAACGGCGGTGGTGCCACCCTGGTGGGCAGCCTGGCCGAGGTGCGCCTGCGCAACCCGCTGCTGCTGGCGGAGCCCGGGCGAGCGGCTCACGTTGGCGTGCGCGGGGCCTTGTTCCCGTCCACCCTGGCCGGCCAGCCAGCCGCTGCGGTGCAGAACGGCGCCGTCACCAACCCGAGCTTCGTGGAGGTGAACGAAGCCGTGTTCGTGCAGGCCGCCGGTGGTACCGGGGCCAGCTTCAACGCCAGCCTGCGGCCGACCGATTTCGTGCTCAGCCGCGTGACGGTGCAGACCTCGGCACAAGGGGCTTTCACCCCCACCACCTTGGGCACCCGTGTGTTCGTCTACGACGGCCTCATCGAAAGTCTCAACGGGGCCAGCATCACCGACGGTGTGGGGGGCGTGGTGATCCCCGGCATGGGCGGCATCACCGGCAACAACAACAGTTCCGCCGGTTTTGCCGGCGTGGGGGCCGGTTTTGCGCCGGTCGGTGGCAGCGCAACTCCGGTCGTCGACATTTTGGAGGGCGAAGCCAAATTGGATGCCCAGGAAGCCAACGCTCATGTTGATGATTTGCCCCA
>JACMKJ010000003.1 GCA_014380155.1 Rhizobacter sp.
CGATCTGGATCACGTCGAGGTCGTTGCCCTACCCGCCCACGGCTTCGGCCAGCGTGTCGCGCCACCACGGCGTGCGCCGGCCGGTGTCGCGGCCCAGCACCACCCGCGACAGGTTGTGCTCGTGCGCGTACTTCACCAGCGTGGTGGCCAGGGCATGCCCGCTGAGCGTGGCGGTGGTCGCACCGGCGTCTTGCGCGAGTTTCAGCACGCGCATCAAGCGCTGCCGCGCTGCCTCGGGCAGCCGCTGCAGCTGCGGTGTCTCGACGTGCACGCAATGCCAGGGCACGTCGAGCTGGGCGGCCATGCGGGCGGTGGCGCGAACCAGTTTTTCAGAGCGTTCGTCGGGGCCGATGCACAACAACAGCGCCTCACGCGTTTGCCACACGGGCGGCGCGGCCATGCTGCTGCGGTACTGCAGCATCTCGTCGTCGACCCGGTCGGCGGTGCGGCGCAGCGCCAGCTCGCGCAGGGCGATCAGGTTGCCCTTGCGAAAGAAGTTGCGCACCGCAGCGGCGGCCTGCTGCGGCAGGTAGACCTTGCCCTCTTTCAGGCGCTGCAGCAGCTCGTCGGGCGGCAGGTCGACGATCACCACCTCGTCGGTTTCGTCGAACACCCGGTCGGGCACGGTCTCGTGGACGCGGATGCCGGTGATGCCGCTCACCACGTCGTTCAGGCTCTCCAGGTGCTGCACGTTCATCGTCGACCAGACGTCGATGCCGGCACCGAGCAGCTCTTCGACGTCTTGCCAGCGTTTGGGGTGGCGCGAGCCGGCCACGTTGGAGTGAGCGAGTTCGTCGACCAGGATGAGTTGCGGTTTGCGGGCGAGCGCCCCGTCGAGATCGAACTCGCGCAAGCTGCGGTCGCGGTAACTCACCTCCTTGAGCGGCAGGCGTTCCAGGCCACCGACCAGGGCCTCGGTCTCAGCACGGCCGTGGGTTTCGATCACGCCGATCACCACATCGCTGCCCTGTTGGCGCAAGGCGCGGGCGGCTGACAGCATGGCGTAGGTCTTGCCCACGCCGGCCGAGGCGCCGAAGAAGATCTTCAGCTTGCCGCGCTGCGCCAGCGCGTCTTCTTCCTTCAGGCGCGCGAGCAGTTGATCGGGGTCGGGGCGCTGGTCGGCGGTCACAGCCACCCCATGCGCCGCAGGCGCCAGTACATCAGGCCACAGGCGGTGGCGATCAGCCCGAGCGCGGCGGGGTAGGCATAGCGCATCTTCAGCTCGGGCATGTGCTCGAAATTCATGCCCCAGATGCCCGCGAAGGCGGTGGCCACGGCGAAGATGCCCGCCCAGGCCGCGAGGCGCTTGGTGGTCTCGGATTCTTCGATGGTCACCATCGCGAGGTTGACCTGGATGGCGGTGCCGATGGTGTCGCGCAGGGTGTCGAGCGTGGCGTTGATGCGCAGCAGGTGGTCATACACATCGCGAAAGTACTCGCGGCTGCCTTCACACACCGCCGGCACGCGGCCGCTCCACAGCTTGGCGGCCGATTCCATCAGCGGGGTGACCGCGTGCTTGACGATCATGATGCGCCGCTTCAGGCTGTAGAGGTGCTCGATGTTCGGCCGCGCCGCGCCGCGCTCGAAGATCTGCTCTTCAATGCCTTCGAGTTCGGTCTCCATCGCGTCGATGATGGGGAAGTAGCGGTCCACCACCGAGTCCATCAACGCATAGAGCACGAAGCCCGCGCCGTGGCGCAACAGGTGCGGCTCGCGCTCGGCGCGCTCGCGCACGCCCAGCAGGCTGTGCTGGCTTCGGTTGCGTACCGAGAGCACGAAGTTGCGGCCGACGAAGACATTCACCTCGCCCACATGCAGCTCGTCGATGGCGTTGATTTCCACCGAGTGCATCACCACGAACAAGGTGTCGCCGTACTCCTCGACCTTGGGGCGCTGGTGCCCGTGGCGCGAGTCTTCCACGGCCAGGTCGTGCAGGCCAAACTCTTGCTGCATGGTGGCGAGCTCGGAGTCGCTCGCGTCGCGCAGCGCCACCCACACAAAACAATCGGGCCGCTCGACAAAATTGCTGATGTCCGCCACGTCGATGTCGGCGAGTTTCTTGCCTTCCTGGTAGGCAACGCAGTTGATCAGCATGGGCGGGTCTCGATACGGGAATGGTGCCCCGATTCTTGCGCCGATTTCAACGGCCGCTCAGCCGGTCCAGTGCGAGATTGAGCGCCAGCACGTTGACGCGAGGTTCGCCCAGCAGGCCGAGCACGGGGCCTTCGGTGTGCTGTGCGATCAGCGGGCGAACGGCCTCGGGTGCGATGCCGCGCACGCGCGCCACGCGTGCGGCCTGGTAGTTCACGCCGGCCACGCTGAGGTGTGGGTCGAGGCCGCTGGCCGAGGCCGTGACCAGGTCGACAGGCACCGGTGAGTTGTTGCCAGGGTCGGCCGCCTTCAAGGCCTGGACGCGACTCTTCACGGCGTCGACGAGGGCGGGATTCAAGGGGCCCTGGTTGGAACCGCTGGAACCGCTTGCGTTGTTGGCCATCGGCCCGGTGGCCGATGGGCGGCCCCAGAAGTACTTGGGGTCGCCGAAGCTTTGGCCGATCAGCAAGGAGCCGATCGCCTTGCCGTCCTTGACGACCAGGCTGCCGGCTGCCTGCGTGGGGAACGCGATCTTGGCCATGCCCGTCACGAGCAAGGGGTAGGCCACGCCGGTCACCAGCGTCATCACGACGAACAGGCTCACGGCCGGGCGAATCAATGTTTTCATGGGGTTCTCCAGTTCAGACCAGGCCGGTGGCGCTCAGCACCAGGTCGATCAGCTTGATGCCGATGAAGGGCACGAGCACGCCACCGAGGCCATAGACGGCGAGGTTGCGGCGCAAGAGCGTGGCCGCGCCGATGGGCCGGTACTTCACGCCTTTGAGTGCCAGCGGAATCAGGAAGATGATGATCAGCGCATTGAAGATCACCGCCGACAGGATGGCCGACGAGGGGCTTCCGAGCTGCATCACGTTGAGCGCCGCGAGCTGCGGGTAGGTGGTGACAAACGCCGCCGGGATGATGGCGAAGTACTTTGCAATGTCGTTGGCAATGCTGAAGGTGGTGAGCGAGCCACGCGTCATCAGCATCTGCTTGCCGGTCTCCACCACCTCGATCAGCTTGGTCGGGTTGCTGTCGAGGTCGACCATGTTGCCGGCCTCCTTGGCCGCCTGCGTGCCCGAGTTCATGGCCACGGCCACGTCGGCCTGGGCCAGCGCGGGCGCGTCGTTGGTGCCGTCGCCCGTCATCGCCACGAGCTTGCCTTCGGCCTGGTACTGGCGGATCAGCGCGAGCTTCTGTTCCGGCGTGGCTTCGGCGAGAAAGTCGTCCACACCGGCTTCGGCCGCGATGGCCGCGGCAGTGAGGCGGTTGTCGCCAGTCACCATCACCGTCTTGATGCCCATGCGGCGCAGCTCGGCAAAGCGCTCCTTGATGCCGCCCTTGACGATGTCTTTCAGCTCGATCACGCCCAGCACCTTGGTGCCGTCGGCCACCACCAGCGGCGTGCTGCCGCGGCGCGAGACATCGTCGATGGCTGCGCTCAGCGCGGCAGGGAAGTTGCCACCCATCGCCTCGATGTGCTTGCGCACTGAATCGGCCGCGCCCTTGCGCACCTGGCGCACACCGCCTGCCACGGCGGGCAGGTCGACACCGCTCATGCGTGTTTGCGCCGAGAAGTGAACGAACTGCCCGTTCAACGATTGCAGGTCACGTTCGCGCAGGTTGAACTTCTGCTTGGCCAGCACCACGATGCTGCGGCCTTCGGGCGTTTCGTCGGCCAGCGAGGCCAGCTGGGCCGCATCGGCCAGCTCGCTCTCGCTCACACCGGGCGCCGGAACGAAGCCCGAGGCCTGGCGGTTGCCGAGCGTGATGGTGCCGGTCTTGTCGAGCAGCAGCACATCGACGTCGCCCGCCGCTTCGACCGCGCGGCCCGAGGTGGCGATCACGTTGGCCTGCATCATGCGGCTCATGCCCGCCACGCCGATGGCCGAGAGCAGGCCGGCGATGGTGGTCGGGATCAGGCACACCAGCAATGCGATCAACACCGTCACCGTGATCGGTGAGCCGCTCTTGGCGACCTCGACGCTGAACAGCGAGAAGGGCAGCAGCGTGACCGTGACGACCAGGAACACGATGGTCAGCGCCACCAGCAGAATCGTCAACGCA
>JACMKJ010000069.1 GCA_014380155.1 Rhizobacter sp.
ACGGATGTATAACCACCATGAGTTGCGAAAGCGAGTACAGCAACGACGACGAGACTTTCGAGAATCGGACCAGTGATACCTCTTGTTCGGATAGGCCTAACGTTCGCTGGAGGGTTTAACGCCGCCACATCTGCCTGGGGCGAGCAACAGCGGTCTGGCTACCTGTACTGCGCTGCGCTGATGAACTGGCTGAACGTCTCGCACCACACGACGACCGTGTTGTAGCGCGCGGTGTCGATGTCGGCGGGCACGGGCACGACGAAGTTCTTGAAGGTTTTGACCTCACCGACACGCGCCATGCGGGGTTTGAGTCGGTTGAAGTCGGCTTCGGTCTCGACGAACTCCGGTGACAGGTAGAGCTTGTAGTCTGGCCCCGGTGCAAGCTCTCCTTCCAAGGAGATGCTCCCGGGGCTGATGAAAACTTTGCCCTCTCCCCAGTGCAGCGCATCGCTGTCTTTCAGGTCTTTGCGGAAGGTGCCGGTGTAGCGCGCCAACGCCGCTTGTGACTTGACCTCGGCCGCGCTGGGCGGCGCCGGCGCGATGAGGATGGGCAGCGCATAGATGCCGAGGGCAAAGCCGAGTGCAAGCGCCGCCAGGTGAGTTGCGAGCAGGAGCAGTTTTTTCATGGTGTCAACAAACCCTTGTGATCGCGGCCAGCCGAGCGTTGCGGATTGCGTCGCCGATCGCCGGCCCCTTCCAGCCCTTGGCCAGCGCCTCGGCCGACACTTCGGCGCTGTCGACTGCCAGCGCCGCATCGAGCGCGCGCTGCAAGCGCGCGCGTTGCGGGTAAGGCCGCTCTTCGAAACCGGTGCGGCCACGTGCATCACATTCGCAGGCGAGCAGCATCTCGGCAAAACGTTGCGGCCGGCGCCAGGCGTCGCAGCGCTCCAGCAGGCGCATCACGGCCGCCGCGTCGAGCATTTCGCTGCGGTGCACGTTGCCGTGTTCACGCGCCACGGTTTCGGCCAGCTCGCGGCAATCGGTGGGTACCTTCAGCCGCTCGCACAGGGCCTGCACCAGGGCCACACTGCGCGCTTCGTGGGCGATGTGGCGCGGCCATTCTTCAGCGGGCGTGGTGCCCTTGCCGAGGTCGTGGCCCAGGCAGGCGAAACGCACGCTGAGCGGCGAGTGCAGCTGGGCCGCCATGTCGAGCACCAGCATCAGGTGCACGCCGGTGTCGACCTCGGGGTGGTGCGCCGGCGGTTGCGGCACACCCCACAAGCGGTCCACCTCAGGCAGCAGCCGGGCCAACGCGCCGCAGCTGCGCAAGACCTCGAACATGCGCGAGGGCTGTTTCTCCATCAGCCCGCGCGCCAGCTCTTGCCACACCCGCTCGGGCACCAGCGCGTCGACCTCTCCGGCCTCGACCATCTGTCGCATCAGCGTGGTGGTTTCAGGCGCCACCTGGAAGTCGACAAAACGCGCCGCGAAACGCGCCAGGCGAAGAATGCGCACCGGGTCTTCGGCGAAGGCGAGCGACACGTGGCGAAGCACCTTGTCGCGCAGGTCGCGCTGGCCGCCATACGGGTCGATCAACGTGCCGTCTTCGCTCTGCGCGATGGCGTTGATGGTGAGGTCACGCCGTTGCAGGTCTTCTTCGAGCGTGACGCTCGGGTCGGCATGGATGGTGAAGCCGCGGTAGCCCGGCGCCGACTTGCGCTCGGTGCGGGCCAGCGCCACTTCTTCCTTGGTGACCGGGTGCAGGAAGACGGGGAAGTCTTTGCCCACCGGCGTGTAGCCGGCGTCGACCATCTCTTGCGGCGTGGCGCCGACCGCGACCCAGTCGCGGTCGTTCACCGGCAAGCCCAGCAAGGCATCGCGCACCGCACCACCGACCATCCACATCTTCATGGGATGGCAGTGTAGGTTTGTCAGCGCGAGGTGCGATAGCTCTCTTCGAACGCCAGAAAGTCGTGCTCGTCGAGCGCGTCTTTGGTCCACGCTGCCACACCGGGCAAGGCTTGCACACGGTCGATGTAAGCCTGGATAGTGGGCGGCACCGGCAGCCCGTAGGTGACGATGCGTTTGACCACGGGGGCGAAGTAGGCATCGGCCACCGTGAACTCACCGAACAGCAGCGGGCCCTTGTAGTTGGTGAGCAACTCGCTCCACATCTGCACGATGCGCTCGAGGTCGGCGCGCGTTTGCGGCTGCTCGGCCAGCACGCGCTTGCCGACTTCGGGCAGCGAGGCTTCGATGTTCATGCCGAAGTGGCTGCGCAGCGCGCCAAATCCCGAGTGCATCTCGGCGCAGACGCTGCGCGCGCGGGCGCGCGCTTTCACGTCGGCGGGCCACAGCTTCTTGTCGGGGAACTTTTCGGCCACGTACTCGGCGATGGCCAGCGTGTCCCACACCGCGAAGCCATCGTCGACCAGCACCGGCACCTTGCCGACTGGGTTGTGGCGCATCACGTCGGCCTTGAATTTGGAGTTGGCGTCGAACGAGTCGAAACGCAGCATGCGCTCTTCAAACGGGATGCCCGCTTGTGTAAGCAGCACCCAGGGGCGCATGGACCAGGAGGAGTAGTTCTTGTTGCCGATGTAAAGCTGCAGGGGCATGGAAGACCTTTCAGATGGGCCTCACATGCTAGGCGAGCGAGCGCCTTTTGGCGATGACAACGCGGCATGGCACCCATGCCGCGCCCGCATCAGCCGCTCAAGCGCGGCCGGCCCCTCGGCGAAAGTGGTCGAGCCGCGCCGGGCCG
>JACMKJ010000070.1 GCA_014380155.1 Rhizobacter sp.
ACTGAGCGTGGGCGACCTGCACTTCAGCCAGGGCGATGGCGAAATCACCTTCTGCGGCGCCATCGAAATGGCCGGCTGGGTGCACATGCGCGTGTCCATCATCAAGGGCGGCATGGCAATGTACGGCATCAAGAACCCGATCTTCAAGCCCAGCCCCATCACCCCCACCTACAACGACTACCTGATCTTCGAAGGCGTCTCGGTCGACGAAGCCGGCAAGCAGCATTACCTCGACATCAATGTTGCCTACCGCCAGGCTTGCCTGAACGCCATCGAATACCTGAAGAAGTTCGGCTACTCGGGTGCGCAGGCTTATTCGATCCTGGGCACGGCGCCGGTGCAGGGCCACATCAGCGGCGTGGTGGACGTGCCGAATGCCTGCGCCACGCTGTGGGTGCCGACGCAGATCTTCGACTTCGACATCAACCCCAGCGCCGCCGGCCCGATCAAGCACCTCGACGGCTCGGTGGTCATGCCGCTGTCGCAAGACGTGAAGTAAGGCGTCCGCGATGCCGACCTATGACTACACCTGCGGCGGCTGCGGTGGCTTCGACGCCATCCGCAGCATGTCGCAGCGCGACGAGCCGGCGGCCTGCCCCGGCTGCGGCGCGGGTTCGCCACGGGTCTTAGCCAGCGCCTCGCGGCTGGCGCTGATGGACGGTGGCACGCGCAGCGCAATGGACACCAACGAGCGCGCCCGCCACGAGCCCAAGACCTCGCGTGAATACGCGCGGCTGAAGCACCCGTCGGGCTGCAGCTGCTGCAAGACCGGCCAACGAAGTGCCACGCTCACTGGCGCCAACGGCAACAAGGCCTTCCCGAGCAAGCGCCCCTGGATGATCAGCCACTGAACCTGTCGTGAGAACAAGCCATGCACCACGGTGACATTTCAAGCAGCAAGGACACGGTCGGCGTGGCCGTCGTCAATTACAAGATGCCGCGCCTGCACAGCAAGGCCGAGGTGATTGCCAACGCGAAGAACATCGCGAACATGCTGGTCGGCATGAAGCAGGGCCTGCCCGGCATGGACCTGGTGATCTTCCCCGAGTACAGCACCCACGGCATCATGTACGACTCGCAAGAGATGTACGACAACGCCGCCACCGTGCCAGGCGCAGAGACCGAAATCTTTGCCGCCGCCTGTCGCAAGGCCAAGGTGTGGGGCGTGTTCTCGCTGACTGGCGAGCGGCATGAAGAGCACCCGAACAAAGCGCCCTACAACACGCTGATCCTGATGAACGACCAGGGCGAGATCGTCCAGAAGTACCGCAAGATCATGCCCTGGGTGCCCATCGAGGGCTGGTACCCCGGCAACTGCACCTATGTGTCTGACGGCCCCAAGGGCATGAAGGTCAGCCTGATCATCTGCGACGACGGCAATTACCCCGAAATCTGGCGCGACTGCGCAATGAAGGGGGCCGAGCTGATCATCCGCTGCCAGGGCTATATGTACCCGGCCAAAGAGCAGCAGATCATGATCAGCAAGGCGATGGCCTTCGCCAACAATTGCTATGTCGCTGTCTCCAACGCGGCGGGCTTTGACGGCGTGTATTCGTACTTCGGCCACAGTGCTCTCATCGGCTTCGACGGCCGCACCCTGGGCGAATGTGGCGAAGAAGAAATGGGCATCCAGTACGCGGCGCTCAGCAAGAGCCTGATCCGCGACTTCCGCAAGCACGGCCAGAGCGAGAACCACCTTTTCAAGCTGCTGCACCGGGGCTATACCGGGCTGATCAACTCGCGCGAAGGCGACAAGGGTGTGGCCGCCTGCCCCTACGACTTCTATTCGAAGTGGATCAACGATCCCGAGGGCATGCGCAGACAAGTCGAGTCCTTCACGCGCGAGACCGTCGGCACCGACGAAGCGCCCATCGAGGGCATCCCGAACCAGTCCAGCGCGCAGCACCGCTGAAAATGGCCACGCCGCTGGAGGCCTGGCGCATCGCATCAGAGCCCTTCTACAGCCCGGTGGGCGACGAGGTGGCGCTGTTCGAGTCGGCCTATGCACGGCGCCTGCCGCTGCTGTTGAAGGGTCCCACGGGCTGCGGCAAGACGCGCTTGGTCGAGTACATGGCCTGGCGCCTGAGCCGGCCGCTGGTGACGGTGGCCTGCAACGAAGACCTGAGCGCGAATGACCTGGTGGGCCGCTGGCTGCTGGACGCCGACGGCACGCGCTGGCAAGACGGCCCGCTGGCGCTGGCCGCGCGCCACGGCGCCATCTGCTACCTGGACGAAGTGGTGGAAGCGCGCGCCGACACCACCACCGTCATCCACCCCCTCACCGACACGCGGCGCATGCTGCCGCTGGCCGCGCGCAGCGAAACCCTGCGCGCGCACCCCGACTTCGCGCTCGTCGTCTCGTACAACCCCGGCCCCGCGGTGCGCGAGATGAAGACCTCGACGCGCCAGCGCTTCTGCGCCCTGACGCTGGGCTACCCCGACGCCGAACGCGAGAGCCTGGTCGTAGCGCGCGAGGCCGGCATCGAGCTCGACCTGGCGGCTGACATCGTGGCCTTCGGCATCCGCACGCGGCGGCTGCAGGGCCACGGCCTGGAAGAAGGCGCCTCCACGAGAATGCTGGTGCACGCAGGCGTGCTGGCCGCCCAGGGCATTGCGCTGCCCGTGGCCTGCCGCATGGCGCTGGTGGACGCGCTGACCGACGACGACGCCACCTGCCAGGCGCTGGAAGCGGCGCTCGAAGCGTCGTTCTGAAGCCCCATGCGCGCCCCCGCCCCGAACCCTTCAGCAGCGGCCCCAGGCGCCGCCGAAGCAGGGGCTGAAGGCCGCGCGCGGGCTCGCGTG
>JACMKJ010000071.1 GCA_014380155.1 Rhizobacter sp.
CCTCGCTGCCGCTGCCGTCGGCGAGCCCACCGACGGTCGCCTCCGACGAGGCGGTGGTCCCGCACGCCGGCCACGCACGGCCGCTGCATGTGCTCGTCGCCGAAGACCACCCGGTGAACCGCGCCTACCTCGAAGCCGTGCTCGAAAAGCTCGGGCACCACGCCGTGTTCGCGGTAGACGGCGACGGCGCCGTGCGTGCAGTCGAGGCCCAGCCCGAGAGCGCGGCTTTCGACGTCGTGCTGATGGACCTGCACATGCCCGGCATGGACGGCTTCACCGCCGCGCGCACGATCCGCGCGATGGCGCCACCGCGTGGCCGTGTGCCGATCGTGGCCCTCACCGCCGATGCCTTCCAGGCCTCGCGCCACCTCGCTCGCGAGGCCGGCATGGACGACTTCCTGACCAAGCCCGCCCACCTGCCGCAACTGCGCGAGGCGCTCGCGCGCTACGGCGGCGGCGCGGTTGTGCCTGCATCGCACAAAGCAGCCGACGCGCTGCCGGGCGATGCTGAATCGGCACTCGACCTCGCCACCGTGGACGACGTGCTTGAGGCCTTGTCTCCGCCCAAATACGCCGCGCTGCTCGCGGGCTTTCTCGGCGAGCGGTTCGCCCAGATCGCCGGGCTCCGGCAGGCGCTGGCCGCCGGGGCGCGCGCCGATCTGCGCAGCCGCGCGCATGCGCTCAAGGGTGCCGCCCTGAGCCTCGGGCTGCGCGATGTGGGCGCGTTGGCCGGGCAGTTGCAATCGACGGCGCATGACGCACCGATCGCCGAACTCGGTGCGCTCGTCGACCGGCTCGAACGCCGCTTCGAGGCCAGCGTCACCGAGTGTGCGCAGCGCGCGCTGCTGCCGGCAACTGCGGCTACACCACCAGCGGCTCCGGCTCCAGCCTGATGCCGAATCGACCGTAGACGCTCTCCTGGATCGCGCCGGCCAGCAGCATCACCTCGGAGCCGATCGCGCCGCCGCGGTTCACCAGCACCAGCGCCTGCTTCTCGTAGACGCCCGCCTGGCCGACATGCTTGCCCTTCCAGCCGCAGGCGTCGATCATCCAGCCGGCCGCCAGCTTGATGCTGCCGTCGGGCAGCGGGTAATGCACGATCTCCGGGTCGCGGCCGATGATGTCGCGGCACTGCTCGGCCGTGACCACCGGGTTCTTGAAGAAGCTGCCGGCGTTGCCGAGCACGGCCGGATCGGGCAGCTTGGCGCGGCGGATCGCGCAGACCCAGTCGAAGATCTGCTGCGCGTTGGGTGACGAGATGCCGGAGTCGGCCATTCTGCGGTCCAGATCCGCGTAGCCCAGCACTGCCTTCCACGACTTGGGCAGCCAGAAACGCACATGCGTGATGAGCGCGCGACCCGCCAGACCCAGACCTTTCTCTCCGGCCGGCGCATGCTTGAACACCGAATCGCGGTAGCCAAAACCGCATTGCGCTGCGTTGAGCGTGAAGCTCTGACCAGTCTGCAGGTCGACAGCGTCCAGCGCACTGAAGCGGTCCTGTAACTCAACGCCATAGGCACCGATGTTCTGCACCGGCGAGGCGCCCACGGTGCCCGGAATCAGCGCCAGATTTTCCAGCCCGGGGTAGCCCTGCTCCAGCGTCCAGCGCACGAAATCGTGCCAGTCCTCACCGGCGCCCGCTTCCACCACCCAGCCCTTGGCGGTTTCCTCCACCAGTCGTCGCCCGTTGATCTCGACCTTGATCACCAGTTGTTTGATGTCGCCCGTGATCACCAGGTTGCTGCCGCCGCCCAACACGAAGGCGGGGGTGCCCGAGCCGGGGCTTACCTCCTGGTCGGCCAGCAACGCCAGCAGGTCGTCCGTTGATCGCACGCGCACCAGGCGCTGCGCCCGGGCGACGATGCCAAAAGTGTTGTAGGGCTGGAGCGCCACGTTGTTCTCGACTACCATTCTTGAATTCTCTCATTCACTCTTTGCAAGACCCCCAGCATGCCCTCTTTTGACACCGTTCTTGAAGCCGATTTTGTGGAAGTGAAAAACGCGATTGATCAGGTCGCGCGCGAGATCGGCACCCGCTTCGATTTCAAGGGCACGAGCGCGGCCATCGAGCTCAAGGACAAGGAAATCATCCTGCATGGCGACGCTGATTTCCAGCTCCAGCAGATCGACGACGTGCTGCGCAGCAAGCTCACCAAACGTGGTGTGGACGCGCGCTTCCTCGACGTGGGCAAGGTGGAAAAGGTCGGCGGCGACAAGGTCAAACAGGTCGTGAAGGTGCGCAATGGCGTTAGCACCGAAGATGGCAAGAAGATCCAGCAGGTCATCAAGGGCAGCAAGATCAAGGTGCAAGGCGCCATTCAAGGCGACGCAGTGCGTGTGACCGGCGCCAAGCGCGACGACCTGCAGGCCGCCATGGCGCTGATCAAGTCCGAGCTCAAGGATCTCCCGCTTTCGTTCAACAACTTTCGCGACTGAGATCCCGTGCGCTTCTGTACCGCAACGCTGTCCGCGCTGGCGATGCTGGCTGCACCAGCCCATGCTCAACATGTCGCTCTCTCCGGAGTGGCTGGCGGCAAGGCACTGGTCACCATCGACGCCGCCGCACCGCGCTTCCTGAACCCGGGCCAGACACACCAGGGGGTCAAACTCCTGAGCCTGCAGGGCGAAACAGCGGTGATCGAGGTCAAGGGCCAACGCCAGACCTTGCGTGTGGGAGACGCGCCGGTGAGTCTGGGCAAGGTCAAGACAGACACCGGCGCACAGCGCATCGTGCTCACTGCCGACGCCCAGGGTCATTTCATGCCGCCAGGCCAGATCAACGGCAGGCAGGTTCAGTTCATGGTGGACACGGGGGCCACGCAGGTGATCATGAGCGAGTCCGATGCGAAGCGCATCAACCTCAAGTTCGAACAAGGTCAGAAGGTGCGTGTGAGCACAGCCAATGGCGATGTGGTCGGCCACCAGATCCAGCTGGACTCCGTGCGCATTGGTGAAGCACAGGTGCACAGCGTCACGGCCATCGTGCTGCCGCAGCCCATGGCCTACGTGCTGCTGGGCAACAGCTTCCTCACACGCTTCCAGATGCAGCGCACCAACGACCAGCTCACGCTGGACCGACGCTATTGATCACGGCGCTTTTTGCGCGGCGGTGACAACAATCTCGATGCGCCACGCAGCGTCTGCCAGCGAAGCCTGCACCGTGGCTCGAGGGGGTGCGGTGCCCGGCACCACCCAGGCGTCCCACACTTCGTTCATCACACCGATCTCACCGATGTCGGCCAGAAAGATCTGCGCACGCAGGATGCGGGACTTGTCGCTGCCGGCCTCCATCAATCGCTGCTGCACCTGCTCCAGAACGTCCTGCGTCTGGCCGCGAATATCGGTGTCGCCTCGCTCGGGCACCATGCCGGCGAGGTAGACCACACTGTTGAACACCGCCGCTTCGCTGTAGCGCGCGGCCACGCCGATGCGGGTGATGTGCGTGTTCATGGTTTCTTCTCGCCCAGTTTGCTTTCCTTGCCGGCCATCAGGCGGTTGATGTTTTCTGCATGTCGATAGACCAGCAGCATGCCCATGACCACCAGGCTCATCACCTGCATCCCCGGCGCATC
>JACMKJ010000072.1 GCA_014380155.1 Rhizobacter sp.
GCCGGTGGCGGAGACAAAAATGTCGGCCTTGTCGGCGGCGTACTCCATGGTCACGACCTTGTAGCCTTCCATCGCGGCCTGCAGCGCGTTGATCGGGTCGATCTCGGTCACCCACACCTGGGCGCTGAGCGCGCGCAGCGCCTGGGCCGAACCCTTGCCCACGTCGCCATAACCGACGACCACGGCCACCTTGCCGGCGATCATCACGTCGGTGGCACGCTTGATCGCGTCGACCAGGCTTTCACGGCAACCGTAGAGGTTGTCGAACTTGCTCTTGGTGACGCTGTCGTTCACGTTGATGGCGCGGAAGGGCAGCGTGCCCTTGGCGCTCATCTCGTTCAGGCGGTGCACGCCAGTGGTGGTCTCTTCGGTCACGCCGATGATCTGCGCTGCCTTGCGCGTGTACCAGGTCGGGTCGACAGCCAGTTTGGCCTTGATGGCGTTGAAGAGGCAGATCTCTTCTTCGCTGCCCGGCTTGCTGATGACGCTGATGTCTTTCTCTGCCTTCTGGCCCAGGATCATCAGCAGCGTCGCGTCACCGCCGTCGTCGAGGATCATGTTCGGGCCTTCGCCTTCGGTGCCCTTGGCGCCGAACTCGAAGATGCGGTGCGTGAAATCCCAGTACTCGTCGAGCGTCTCGCTCTTGTGCGCGAACACCGGCGTGCCCGATTCGGCCAGCGCTGCCGCGGCGTGGTCTTGGGTCGAGAAGATGTTGCACGAGGCCCAGCGCACGCTGGCGCCCAGGGCTTGCAGCGTTTCAACCAGCACGGCCGTTTGAATGGTCATGTGGATGCTGCCGGTGATGCGTGCACCCTTGAGGGGCTGGCTCTTGGTGAACTCTTCACGGATGGCCATCAGGCCGGGCATTTCGGTTTCGGCAATGCGGATTTCCTTGCGGCCCCAGGCTGCAAGGGAAAGGTCGCGCACGGCAAAGTCTTGAATGGGTTTGAGAACGGCGTTCATGTCAGGCTCCAATCGATCAGGGGCCCGCACGCGCATCAACAGAGGGAAGTTCATCAACTCACCCACGAAGATTCATCGTGCGGGTGAGCGCGGTTGCAAGTAGATTTCCGAGCCTGGGGTACGAGGTGTACCTTGCAACGCTCCTCGGAAAGTGGGGCGAATTGTAGTTCAGCGTTTGCTGTGTTGCCAGATCGTTTTCGTGACGGGCTTGTCACCCGTGCGCTTGACGTGGGTATTTCAGCGCCCCACGATCGCCCGACATCTCACCCGAGGAATCCATGCCATGACCACCTTGCGCGCGCTGCGGCCCGCCTTGCCCATCTTGCTGGGCGCGTCGCTGATGCTCAGCCTGAGCATGGGCCTGCGCCAGAGCCTGGGCATCTTCATGCCACCGCTCACGCAAGACATCGGCATCTCGGTTTCCGATTTCACGCTCGCGATTGCAGTGCAAAACCTGGCCTGGGGTTTTTTGCAGCCGCTGGCGGGCGCGTGGGCGGTGAAGATCGGCTACCGGCGCCTGATGCTTGCCGGCTCGCTGCTCTACATCGCCGGGCTGGTGATGCTGGTCACGGCACAAGGTTTCATCAGCGTGTTGCTCGGCGCGGGTGTGGCGATCGGCGCGTCGATGGCGCTCACCGGGCCCGCGTTTTCGATGGCGGTGGCCTCGCGTTCGGTGTCGGCCGCAGTGCGCAGCTCGGTGCTGGGCATCATCTCGGCGGCCGGCTCGTTGGGGGCGTTGATGGCTGCGCCGTTGGGCCAGGCCTTGGCGCAGTCGCACGGTTGGCGCGTGGGTTTGTATGGGTTCATCGTGTTGTCGTTGCTGATCGTGCCGGCGGCCTGGTACGCCGGCCGCGCCGACAGCCTGCCGATGCCGCCTTCACCGGGCGGTGACGACAAGAGCGCCGTCCAGATCACACGCGAGGCGCTGCGTCACCCGCCGTTCGTGGTGATGGCCGCGGCCTACTTCGTCTGCGGCATGCAGCTCATCTTTCTCACCACGCATTTGCCGTCCTACCTCGCCCTGTGCGGCCTCGACCCGATGCTGAGCGCGCAGGCACTGGGGGTGATCGGCGGCTTCAACGTGCTGGGCAGCCTCTTCTTCGGCTGGGCCGGTGGCCGCTGGAACAAGCTCTTGCTGCTGGGTGGCATCTACTTCCTGCGCTCCATCGGCATCGCCTGGTACTTCATGTCGTTTCCCACGCCGACGAGCACGCTGTTGTTCGCCGCCTTGATGGGCTTCTTGTGGCTGGGCGTGGGCCCGCTGGTGGCCGGCTCGATCAGTGAAACCTTCGGCGTGCGCTGGCAGGCCATGCTCGGCGGGGTCGCTTTCATGAGCCACCAGTTGGGCAGCTTCGTGGGTGCGTATGGCGGCGGGCTGGTCTATGACGCGCTCGGCTCGTACAACCGCGCCTGGCAATTCGGCGTGGCGGTGGGCCTGGCGGCGGGCATCGTGCAGATGTCGTTTGCGCTGGCGCGGCCACCGCAGGCCAAGCCGCCGCTGGCGGTGGCCGCATGACGGCGCC
>JACMKJ010000073.1 GCA_014380155.1 Rhizobacter sp.
CCGGGCGCCAATCCTCAGCAACGTCCTGGCGGCGCCAGCGCATCAGGCGCCGCGAGTCGCGGCGGGTCGCGCAACCCAGCAAACGGCGGCTCCCAACAGGCCGACGCCGAGTTGATGACGCTGATCCGGCGCCTGACCTTCCTCGCCACCCGGCCGGCCGACCTGGGTGGGCCGACCGCGCCCGCTGGGCTCGGTGGCGGTTTTCCGAGTGGCGTCAGCAGTGGTGCCGGCTCGCTGGGGGCAGCCTCCGGCGGCGGGTCGTTTGGCGACGTGGCCTCGGGCCTGATGGCCGCCAACCTGATCCGCACCCACCGCGAAGAATTGCGCCAGGCCTCGACCGGCACGCTCGATCACATGGTGATCGACGTCGTCGGCAGCCTGTTCGACCAGATCCTGTCCGACCCGCGCGTTCCGCCGCAGATGGCGCGGCAGATCGCCCGCCTGCAGCTGCCGGTGCTGCGTGTGGCGCTGGTCGACAACACCTTTTTTTCATCGCGCAAGCATCCGGTACGGCGGTTCGTCAACCGCATCGCCTCGCTGGCGGTCGCGTTCGAAGACTTCGACGACGGTCCCGGCAAGCTGTTCATGGTGCGTGTGCGCGAGCTGGTGCAGGAGATCGTCGACGGCGACTTCGACCAAATGGACGTCTACACGTCCAAGCTCAACGCGCTCGAGGGCTTCATTGCCCAGCAGGCAAAAACCGACGTGGAGGCCAACGCCTCGGCCGTGTCGGTTGTCGATGGCAAAGAGTCCGACCTTCGCATCCAGCAGCGCTACATGCTGCAACTGCGCGCCGCGCTCACGCCCCTGTCGCTGCAAGACTACCTGCGCGACTTCCTGGCTCAGGTGTGGAGCCAGGCGCTGGCGCTCGCCACCCGGCGCGAAGGGCCGCAGTCGGAGCTGGTGCAGCGCCTGAAACGCGCCGGCCGTGACCTGGTGATGAGCGTGCAGCCCAAGGGCTCGCCGGCCATGCGCAAGAAGTTCCTCATGCAGCTGCCGCCGCTGATGAAGGACTTGAACGAAGGCATGAAGCTCGTCGGCTGGCCCGACGCCGCCCAGAAGGAATTTTTCAGCAAGCTGCTGCCCGCGCACGCCGACTCGCTCAAGGGCCAGCCGCTGACCGAGCTCGAATACAACCTGCTCGCCAAGCAGCTCGAAGGGGTGTTCAACACCCCGGTGCCCGAGCCCGACGCACTCTTGCGCGACGTGCCGTTGACGAGCACCGGTGTCAACCAGATGGAGCCGCAGTTCTCCGACACCGAGGCCAAGCAGATTGGCCTGGTCGACGAAAGCTCGGTCGACTGGTCGGGCGCGATCGACATCGACCTCGGTGCCACCCAACCCGAGCCCGAGCCGGTGCGCAGCGGTGGCCCCGATACCGGGCCGGTCGACATCGACCTCACCGCGCTCGACATCAACATCGACATGGCGTCCAAAGAGCCTGCCGAGCCCACGCAGGGCTTGCAGCTGATGGACCACGTGCGCCTCGGTTTTGCCTACCAGATGCACCTGAACGACCAATGGCAGAAGGTGCGCCTGAGCTACGTGAGCCCCGGGCGTGCGTTCTTCGTGTTCACGCGCGGCAAGCGCCACCACGAAACCGTGTCACTCACCGCCCGCATGCTGGCGCGCATGTGCGAGACCGGTCGCTTCAAGGCGTTTGAGAGCTCCTACCTGATCGAGCGCGCCACAGCGCGTGCACGCAAACAGCTCGCTGCGCTCACGGCGCAGAGCAAGCACTGATCAGACGCTGAGTTGCTGCGCCATGCGCAGCGCGGCGATCAGGCTGGCGGGGTCGGCGCGGCCGGTGCCTGCGATATCAAACGCCGTGCCGTGGTCCGGGCTGGTGCGCACAAAGGGCAGGCCGAGCGTCACGTTCACGCCCTGCTCCACACCAAGGTACTTGACCGGGATCAAGCCGTGGTCGTGTGTCATGGCCACCACCAGGTCGAACGCGC
Organism: Rhizobacter sp.; assembly: GCA_014380155.1. Taxonomy (GTDB): domain Bacteria; phylum Pseudomonadota; class Gammaproteobacteria; order Burkholderiales; family Burkholderiaceae_C; genus Rhizobacter. The sequence continues at coordinate 1,959 of JACMKJ010000073.1, forward strand.
CCGGGTGCGACGCCGTGTGTCGCGCGCGCATGAACACCGTATCGGGCGCGTACGGCCCGCTGGCGGCAATCCCTTCAGCGCGAGCCGCCGCTATGGCCGGGGCGATGATGCGCAGCTCTTCGTCGCCGAACAATCCACCTTCGCCAGCGTGAGGGTTGAGCCCGGCCACCGCGATGCGCGGTGTGCTCAGGCCGAAAGAACGTGCTGCGCGGTCGGCAATGCGCAGCGTTTCGAGCACCGCCTCGTACGTCACTGCGTCGATCGCTCGCCGCAGCGACATGTGGATGGTCACCAGCACCGTGCGCAACTCGTCGTTCGCCAGCATCATGCGCACCGGCGGCAAAGGTTGGCCGGGCTCGGCGGCCAGGGCCTGCAGCATCTCGGTGTGCCCGGGGTAGGCGATGCCGGCGGCGGCCAACGCTTCCTTGTGGACCGGTGCAGTGACGATGGCACTGGCTTCGCCTGCCCGAACCAGGCTCACCGCCTGGGTGATGCACGCGGCGGCTGCAGCACCGGCACGCGAATCGATCTGTCCCACCGGGGCCTGCAACAGGTCACGAGGAAGGCCGGCAGCTTGCAGCAAAGGCACGCAGTTGGGTGGGCAGGCGAAGGCATCACTCGCACGCTCCAGCAGCGCGAGCGAGGTACCCTGCCCGGTCAAGGCCAGTGCGCGGCGCATCGCCCCCGCATCGCCCAACACCAACGCACCTCGCGCAGCACCGGTGGCAAACGCCTTCGCAATGATCTCGGGCCCGATGCCGCAGGCATCGCCCATGGTGATGACAACTGGAGCCGTCATGCCGGGTTGTCGATCTCGATGAACTGGTGATCGAGCCCGAACTTGGCGGCCAGGTGGGCAGCCAGGGCTGGCGCACCATAACGTTCGCTGGCGTGGTGGCCACAGGCAAAGAACGCGACACCTGTTTCACGCGCCAGGTGCGCCTGGGGCTCGGAGATTTCGCCGGTGATAAACGCCTCTGCGCCAGCCGCGATGGCGGCCTCGAAGTAGCCCTGCGCACCACCCGTGCACCAGGCCACACGACGAATCGCACTTCCGGCAGCGCCCTCCACCATCACCGGTGTGCGACCCAGCCGATCGCTCAGCAAGGCACTCAGCGCCGCTGCGCCGAGCGCTTGCGCAGGGCGGCCGACAAAGCCCAGGTCCTGATCGCCAAACCGGCCATCGGGCACGAAGCCGAGCCGGGCGCCGAACTGCGCGTTGTTGCCGAACTGGGCGTGCCCGTCCAACGGAAGGTGGTACGCAAACAGGTTGATGCCATGTGCCATCAACAATTCCACCCGGGCCTTGAGCCAGCCGGTCAAACGACCGTCATGCCCTTTCCAGAACAGGCCGTGGTGAACCAGCACGGCATCGGCCTTTTGCGCAATGGCGGCCTCGATGAAGGCGCGGCTAGCCGTCACACCCGAGACCAGCCGCTGCACCTCGGGTTTGCCCTCAACTTGCAAACCGTTCGGCCCATAATCGCGGAACTTCCCCACCTCCAGCAGCGTGCCCAGGTACGAGTCGAGTTCGGTGCGAGGGGTCATAAACAGGATCTCGTTGATGCGCAAGACGTGGCTCATTTTCTCCCAAGCCGTCACAGTGGCCTTGGCGCTTTTGTTCGTGGTGGCCACGCTCAAGCCCGAGTGGCTGGGGCGGGGCGGCGGCGGCACGATGATGCCCAGCATCGTGTCGATCAGCCAGGCGCCTTCGGTGCAAGCGGTGGCGCTCTCGCCCTCTGGCAGCGTGGGCAGCTACAGCGGCGCCGCGCGCCGTGCCACACCCGCGGTGGTGAGCATCACCGCCAGCAAGGCAACGCAGCGCAACCCGCACACCGACGACCCGTGGTTCAAGTTCTTCTTCGGCGACCAAGACCCGCGCCAGCGCCAGCAACCTCAGGTGGGCCTGGGCTCGGGCGTGATCGTCTCGCCCGAGGGCTACTTGCTGACCAACAACCATGTGATCGAAGGCGCCGACGACATCGAGGTGCAATTGCCCGACGGTCGCCAGGCTCGCGCGAAGGTGGTCGGCGCCGACCCCGAGACCGATGTGGCGGTGCTCAAGATCACGCTCGACAAGCTGCCCGTCATCACCTTCGGCAGCGTCGACACCCTGCAGGTGGGTGACGTGGTGCTGGCCATCGGCAACCCCTTCGGCGTGGGCCAGACAGTCACCTCGGGCATCGTCAGCGCGCTGGGGCGCAACCAGCTGGGCATCAACACCTTCGAGAACTTCATCCAGACCGACGCCGCCATCAACCCCGGCAACTCCGGCGGTGCGTTGGTCGACGTGAGCGGCAACCTGATGGGCATCAA
>JACMKJ010000074.1 GCA_014380155.1 Rhizobacter sp.
GCTGACAACACGGCGGCGCACACCAGCCGCTCCATCTGGCCCGCCCACAGCCGCATCTGCTCGGCATCCAGCCCCACCAGCATCGCGTAGCGGCGCCCGCCCCACACGGCCAGGTGCAGCGCACGCACGGTGTCGGCCGAGGGCCGCTCGGGCAGGTCGGTGCAGGCATCGAACACCCGCTGCCACATGGCCGCCAGCTCGTCGTTGGCACGGCGCTGGTGCTTGGGCTCGGCCACCTCGGGCTCAAGCGCGAGCATGTCGGGGTGGAACCACGAGGGCTTGCCGTGCACACCACAGGCGAGGTGAACCAGACGGTGAATGCGCTCGCGCCAACCCAGCGCGTCGGGCAGTGCCGCCTGGGCGTCGACCTCGTGCACCAGCGTCTCGATGCAATGCCGCACATAGCCCGATTGCAGCGCCGCCTTGCTGGGGAAATAGTCGTACAGCGTGCCCACCGCGATGCCGGCTTCGAGCGCCACCGCGCGAGTGGTCAGGCGGGCCCAACCGTCGCGCTGCCAAATCCGAACAAAGGCATCGAAGATGGCCTGCACGGTGAACTTGGCGCGGGCCTGCGTGGGCCGCTTCAGAGGCTTGGCCTTGGCCGCCGGGTGAGGGGTCACTGGCATCGGTATCCGAACCCGCTCAATGCGCCCGCGCACTACATTTTTTGCACTGCGACCCCACAACACGAAGGAGACTGGCCATGACCGTGCTGATCCGTTTGCAAACCGACAAGACCGCGCTCGACAACACCCGCGTGGTGACCTCGAATCTGGCGGGCATCAAGCCTGGCGAGGCGCTGTTGCGAATCGACCGCCTCGCATTGACCGCGAACAATATCACCTACGCCGCGTTCGGCGAGGTGCCGCACCTGCGCTACTGGAGCTTCTTTCCCGGCGCCGAAGAAGGCTGGGGCCACATGCCCGCCTGGGGCTTTGCCGAAGTGGTGACGTCCACGGTCGACGGCGTCGAAGTGGGCGAACGTTTCTACGGCTTTTGGCCCATCGCGAGCCACCTGGTGGTGCAGCCGGTGCGCGTGAGCGAGCGCGGTTTCTACGACGGCACACCGCACCGCCTGGAGCTCACCTCGGCCTACAACCATTACCAGCGCACCACCACCGACGCGGCGTACCGCCAGGAGCACGAGAGCTACCAGATGCTGTTGCGCCCGCTGTTCATCACCTCGTTCATGCTGGCCGACTTTCTGCAAGACAACGGTTTCTTCGGCGCCCAGCAGGTGGTGGTGTCGAGCGCGTCGAGCAAAACGGCCTACGGCACCGTCTTCTGCCTGCAAGACCAGCTGGGAGTCGCGGTGGTGGGCATCACCTCGGCGGGCAACAAGGCGTTTGTCGATGGCCTGGGCTGCTACCAAGGCAGCGTCCCCTATGACGCGGTGGAATCGCTCGACCCGAAGGTGCCCACGCTGTATGTCGACTTCTCCGGCGACGTGAGCTTGCGCCGCCGAGTGCACGAGCACTTCGGGGCTTCGCTGGTGCACGATTGCTACGCCGGCTCGGCGCAGTCACACGAGCACCTGAGCAAGGATCTGCAGACGCTGACCGGGCCGAAGCCTCAGCCTTACTTCGCGCCGTACCAGATCAAGAAGCGCAACACCGACTGGGGTGCGGCTGAAATGACGCGCCGTTTCAACGCGGCGCAGCTGGCGTTCATCCAACGTGTGAGCGATGCCAAGAACCCGTGGATGCAGGTGAAGCAGCACAGCGGCTTCGCTGACGCACGCCACCTGATCGAAGCGCTGGTTTCGGGCCGTGTCGACCCGAAACAAGGGCACGTGGTGGCGTTGAACTGAAGCGGTTTCGACCTTTACGGCTGCCCGCACAAACAGTGCGTGACCGCCGAAAACGGCTTGCGCTTGTCGGTGATGTCCACCAGCCAGCCCAGCTCTTGGCGAGCCTCTTGCACCACCTGGCCGGGCAGGCCGAGGGGCGTGAGTTGCAGGTCGAAGCGCGCCACCAGCGATTGCAGCGCCTGGGCCCCCAGCAGCTCCAGCAGGCGCTCGGCGCGACCCGGCTCCGGCTGGATGTAGACCACCCGTACGTCGTCGGCCAGCTTGGCGCGCGTGGCGGCCGACTTGAGCGCCTCGCGGTAACCGCCCAGCGTGTCGACCAGGCCGCGCTCCTTGGCTTGCGCGCCGGTCCACACACGGCCTTGCGCCACGGCGTCGATCTTGTCGGGCGTGGTCTTGCGCGCCAGCGCCGCCTTGTTGGTGAAGTCGGCGTAGATCTGGTTGATGGCGATCTGCAACACGGCCGTGAAGCGCGGGTCGGGCGGCAGGCGCGGGTCGCCGGCCCCGGCCAGCCAGGTGGTGGTGACACCAGCCGTGCGCACGCCGATCTTCTCGAGCGCCTTGTCGGCGCTCGGCAGCAAGGCAAACACACCGATCGAGCCGGTGATGGTGCCGGGGTCGGCCATCACTTCGTCCGACGACATCGAGACCCAGTAGCCACCCGAGGCCGCCAGGTCGCCCATCGACACCACCACCGGCTTGCCGGCGGCGCGGGTGAGCTCCAACTCGCGGCGGATCAGCTCGGAGCCGAAGGCCGAGCCGCCGGGCGAGTTGACGCGCAGCACCAGCGCCTTGACGCTCTTGTCGTCGCGCGCCTTGCGGATCAGCTCGGCGGTGGACGCACCGCCCACCGTGCCGGCCGGTGCATTGCCGTCGACGATCTCGCCCTCGGCCACCACCACACCGATGGCGTCGCCGACGTACTGCGGCTTTTGCCGCGCCAGGTAGTTGTCGAACGACACCTGGCGGAAGGTCTTGCCTTCAGCGTCTTTGGCGCCGCGCTCGATCATCATCTGGCGCAGCTCGTCGCGGGTTTTGAGGCCATCGACCAGCTTGCTGTCCATCGACAGCTTGGCCGCGTCGCCGCCAGCCGCAGTGAGACGTTGCGGCAACTCGTTGATCATGGCCATCACGCTGCCGAAGGGCAGCTTGCGCGCCTTCTCGACGCCGTCGGTATACGAGGCCCACAGCGCGTTGTAGAGAAAGCCGTTGGACTCGATCGACTCGGGTGACGGGCCGGTGGCGGTGAAAGGCTCGCCAAAGTTCTTGTAGCTGCCGACCTTCACCAGGTTGACCGTGACGCCCACCTTGTCGAGCACCTCGCGGTAGTAGTTCTGATAGCGACCGTAGCCTTGCATGAAGACGAAGCCCATCGGGTGCAACAACACCTCGTCGGCGTGCGCGGCCAGGTAGTACTGGCGCTGGTCGTAGCCAGCGCCCCAGGCCACCACCTGCTTGCCGCTGGCACGAAAGCGCTGCAGCGCGGCCGCCACTTCACGCAGGCCGGCCAGGCCGCCGCCCTTGAAGTCATCGAGCACCAGCACGGCGCGGGTGATCTTCGGGTCTTTGGATGCAGCGTCGAGCACCGTCAGCACGTCGCGCAGCTGGGTGCTGCGTTGGGCGTCGCCGCTGAGCTGGGCGATGGCTGCGTCGCGCATGCCGGCGGGGTGTTGTTCGACCAACGGGCCACGCAGGTTGAGCACCAGGGCGGTGTTGTCTTCGAGCTTGGCGGGGCCGCTGGTCACGATGGCCACGATGACCACCACCACGATCAACAAGAAGACCAGGTTGAACAGCGTGCGGCGGGTGACGTCAATCAGCCACCAGAGGCGGCCAAACCAGCGGCGGGGGGTGGCAAAACGTGAAGCGGGCATCTCGGCTCCTGGCGCGACCGGGTCGGTCTGGGGGGTGATGGCTGCACTGTATAGGCAGGCGCGGCGCAGCGTGCGGCGTGGCGGCGTTGGGCGCGGATCATCACGGTGGCAGGCCGATCGGGGTGGGGCGGGTGTTCATGTGCGTACGAATCGCAAAACGGCGGGTTTTCCTACAGACGCGGCCTGGGCGCGGCCGTACTATTTTTCCCGGGTCACAGCTCCCTCCTCCCTCCCTCCCTGAATGCTGTGGCTCATTCAGCGGGCCGCGCGTGAGCGCAGCCCGCTTTTCTTATGCGTGCTCTGAGTTAGGCTTGCGCGCCCCGCGTCGTCGTGGGGGCCCTGACTTCAACGGAAACGCAGACCATGCCCCTCCCACTCGTCATCCTCGGCACCGGCCTGGCCGGCTACACGTTCGCCCGCGAGTTCCGCAAGCTCGACAAGGAAACGCCGCTCGTCATCGTGAGCCGCGACCACGCGGGCTTTTATTCCAAGCCGATGTTGTCGAACGCGCTGGCCGGCAAGAAGACCGCCGCCACGCTGGTGATGAAGGCGGCCGACAAGATGGCGGCCGAGCTCAACGCCACGATCAAGCCGCTGGCCGAAGTGCAGGGCATCGACACCGGCGCCAAGAGCGTGCGGCTCGCCGGTGGCGAATCGCTCGCGTACCGCGACCTGGTGCTGGCCCTGGGGGCCGACCCGATCCGCCTGCCGCTGCAAGGCGACGCGGCCGACACGGTTCTGTCGGTCAACGACCTCGACGACTACGCACGTTTCGCCGACCGGCTCGAGGGCGTGAAAACCGTCGCCATCCTCGGCGGTGGCTTGATCGGCTGCGAGTTCGCCAACGACCTGCTGGCACGCGAGATCTCTCCCACCGTGATCGACCTGGCCGACCGCGCCTTGCCACGCCTGCTGCCGCGTGAGGCCAGCGAGCGCCTGCAAGCGCGGCTCGAAGCGGCGGGCGCGCATTTCCGTTTTGGGGTGTCGGCGCAAGCGGTGGATCGCACGGCGCAGGGCCTGAGCGTGACGCTGAACGATGGCAGCACGCTGCAGGCCGACCTGGTGCTCTCGGCCGTTGGCCTGCGCGCGCGCACCGCGCTGGCCAGCGAGGCAGGCCTGGCCGTGAATCGCGGCATCGTCACCAACCGCATGCTCGCCACCAGCGCACCGAACGTGCACGCGCTGGGCGACTGCGCTGAAGTGGCCGGGCACACGCTGCCGTATGTGA
>JACMKJ010000004.1 GCA_014380155.1 Rhizobacter sp.
CTGGTGCAGTGGAACCCGCAGCACGCGCGCGCCTCGCAACTGGTGGATGCCGTGCAGGCGGCAGGCTACCGCGCACTGCCGGCCCAACATGAGGCGGCCCGCGTGGCGCGCCAGCGCGAGTCGCGCCAGGCCTTGTGGCGGCTCTTCGTGGCCGGCTTTTGCATGATGCAGGTGATGATGCTCACCGCGCCCGGCTACCTGGCCGAGCCGGGCGACATCGCGCCCGACCTGGCGGCCTTGCTGGCCTGGGCCGCCTGGGTGCTCACGCTGCCGGTGCTGCTGTTTTCAGCCGGCCCGTTTTTCAGCAGCGCCTGGCGTTCGTTGCGCCAGCGCCAGATCGGCATGGACGTGCCGGTGGCGTTGGGCATTGCCATCACCTTCATCGCCGGTACCGGCGCGACCTTCCAACCCGGTGGACCGTTCGGCAACGACGCCTACCTCGATTCGCTGACCATGTTCGTCGCCTTCTTGCTCGCCGGGCGATGGCTGGAGCTGCGGGCGAGGGCGCGCAGCACCGAAGCGCTCGACGCCTTGTTGCAGCGCCTGCCCGACAGCGTGGAGCGGCTCGATGCCCTGGGCAAGGCCCACACCGTGCCGGTGGCGCGCCTGGTGGTGGGCGACCGGGTGCGTGTCGCCGCAGGCCAGGCTTTCCCGGGTGACGGCCAGGTGCTCGATGGCAGCACCCAGGTCGACGAAGCCATGCTCAGCGGCGAGTCACGCCCGGTGGAGCGTGGCGTGGGTGATGCAGTGGTAGGCGGCAGCATCAACCTGGCCGCGCCGGTGGTGGTGCAACTGCTGCGCATCGGTGAGGGCACCCGCTACCAGCAGATCGTCGAGCTTCTGCAACACGCACTCACGCAGCGCCCCGGTGTGATGCGCGCGGTCGACCGCCTGGCCGGGCCGTTTCTGCTGGGCGTGCTGCTGCTGGCCGCGCTTGCCGCTGCGGTGTGGAGCGTGATCGACCCGAGCCGCGCGGTGTGGGTGGCGGTGTCGGTGCTGATCGTCACGTGCCCGTGTGCGCTCTCGCTGGCCACGCCGGCCGCTTTGTTGAGCGCAGCGGGTGGCCTGGCCCGGCGTGGTGTGCTGGTGCAGCGGCTCGATGCGATCGAGGCGCTGGCCCACGTCGACACCGCGTGTTTCGACAAGACCGGCACGCTGACCGAAGACCGCCTGGTGCTCGCTGCGACCGTGCTCACACCGGCCGCCCACCGCAACTTTCTGCTCGGGCGCGCGGCATCTCTGGCGGCGTTGTCACACCACCCTTTGTCGGCCGCGCTGGTGCAGTCGCTCCCCGCGCAACAGCATGGCTGGCGCGAGGTGAACGAGGTCGCAGGGCAGGGCATCACCGCCATCGACGAACACGGCCGCACCTGGCGCCTCGGCGCGCCCGCCTGGGTCGGCGTGCACGGGGTGTCACTCGCCGCACGACCGCGTGTGGCTTGCGCGCCGTGGCCTTCAGCGCCAGACGAACAAGTGTGTTTCGAATTCGATGAAGCTTTGCGGGCCGACGCCCACCACGCCGTGCAGCGCCTGGGCGAACAAGGCCTCGCCATGCAGCTGCTCTCGGGCGACGCGCCGGCCAGCGTGCAGGCCATCGCCAGCCGTTTGGGGCTGACCCACGCGCAAGGCAGCGCCACGCCCGAAGACAAGCTCGCCGCCATCGCCAAGCTGCAAGCCGATGGTCACCGTGTGCTGATGGTGGGTGACGGGCTGAACGACGGCCCGGTGCTGGCCCGTGCCGACGTGTCGTTCGCGCTCGCCCACGGCAGCGCACTCGCGCAACAGCGCTCCGATTTCATCGTGCTCGGCAGCCGACTCGGCGAAGTGCCCGCCGCACACCAGTTGGCCCGGCGCACCCTGCGCGTGATGCGCCAGAACCTGGCCTGGGCCCTTGGCTACAACGCCGCCTGCGTGCCGCTCGCACTGGCCGGCCTGCTGCCACCCTGGGCCGCGGGCGCGGGCATGGCGCTCAGCTCGCTGGGGGTGGTGCTCAACGCGCTGCGCCTCTCGCGCTGAGCACACGAAAGCTGAAGCCATGGAAAGCCTTTACCTCTTGCTGCCGGTGTCGGTGGCCTTGGTGCTCGCGCTAGTCGGGGTGTTTGCCTGGGCCGTCAACAGCGGGCAGTTCGACGACCTCGAGCGCGAAGGTGGGCGTCTGCTGGAGGGTGGCGCGGATGCATCGCCCACCCAAGAAGCAGCCAGCCGTGGTGAAGCGCTTGATCCCCGTCAAGGGTAATTCCGAGGCGCCTTCAGACAATGACCCTGATGGCGGCAGACCCAAGGAACACACCCATGAACGAACCCGTTTCGGCGCTCGCGGCGCCGGTTTACAGCGACCGTGTGGTGCGCGCCTTTGCGCTCGCATCGGTGTTGTGGGGCATCGTCGGCATGCTGGTCGGCGTGATCATTGCCGCGCAGCTCACCTGGCCCGAGCTCAACTTCGGCATCTCGTGGCTGAGCTACGGCCGCCTGCGCCCGCTGCACACCAACGCGGTGATCTTTGCGTTCGGTGGCTGCGCACTGTTTGCCAGCAGCTACTACGTGGTGCAACGCACCTGCCAAGTGAAGCTATTCGGCGAGAAGCTGGCCATGTTCACCTTCTGGGGCTGGCAACTGGTGATCGTGGCTGCGGCGATCTCGCTGCCCATGGGTTACACGCAGGGCAAGGAATACGCCGAACTCGAGTGGCCGATCGACCTGCTGATCACCGTGGTGTGGGTGGCCTACGCGATCGTCTTCTTCGGCACCATCGGCGTGCGCAAGGTGCGCCACATCTACGTCGCCAACTGGTTCTTCGGCGCCTACATCCTCGCGATTGCGCTGCTGCACATCGTCAACGCC
>JACMKJ010000075.1 GCA_014380155.1 Rhizobacter sp.
CTGGCGCTGCGCCTGGACCGCGCCTGCGAGAACGCCATGCGCCTGGCGACCTGGCTCGCGGCCCAGCCGGCGGTGTTGGCGGTGCACTACCCGGGCCTGGAGAGCCACGCCCAGCACGAGAAGGCCAAGCGATGGTTCCGCGCCTACGGCGCCTTGATGAGCTTCGAGCTGAAGCCGGGGCACGACATGCTGGCCTTGCTCGACGCGCTCGAGATCGTCATCAAATCGAGCCACCTGGGTGACAACCGCACGCTGGCCATCCCAGTCGCGCAGACCATCTTCTGGGAGATGGGGCTGGAGAAGCGCCAGCGCATGGGTATTTCCGAGTCGCTGGTACGGCTGTCGGTGGGGATCGAGGACTACGACGACTTGCAGGCCGATTTCGCCCAAGCGCTTAGCAAGGTGTAGTTCAAACCAGCTCAGCGCGCCCAGCGCACAAGCGAATCCCGCGTCACCAGCAGCACCTGGTCGTCCCCCGCGCTCGTGTCCAGCCACACCACTTCGAACTTGCGGAACGCGTGCTCGAAATGCGCACGCTCGTTGCCGATTTCGAGCACCAGCACGCCGATGGGGCTGAGTCGCGAAGGCGCGTCTTTCAGGATGCGGCGCACCAGGTCCATGCCATCGTCACCACCCGCCAAGGCCAATGAAGGCTCGTGCTGGTACTCCTTGGGCAGCTCGGCCATGCTCTGCGCGTTGACGTAGGGCGGGTTGCAGACGATCAGGTCGTAGGGGCCTCTCACGTCGCTGAGTAGATCGGACTTGACGAGCGTGATGCGCTTGGCGAGCTTGTGTTTGTCGACGTTGATCCGCGCCACGGCCAGCGCGTCGTCGGAGATGTCGGCCGCGTCGACCACCACGTCGGGGTAGGCCATGGCCGCAATCACGGCCAGGCTGCCGTTGCCGGTACAGAGGTCGAGCACGCGAGAGGTCTCATCCGACAGCCAGGTGTCGAGCGTGCCATCGCCTTCACCATCGGCCAGCAACTCGGCGATGAAGGAGCGCGGCACGATGCTGCGCTCGTCGATGTAGAAGGGCACGTTCTGCAGCCAGGCTTCCTTGGTGATGTAGGCGGCGGGGCGGCGGGTCTCGATGCGCTCAGAGATCACGCCTGCAATCTTGGTCAACTCGTCGGGGGTGAGCTCGCGTTGGGCATGCGGCTCCAGTTCGTCGAGTGGCATGCCCAACGACCAGAGAGTCAACCATGCGGCTTCGTCGAATGCGTTGGTCGTGCCGTGCCCAAACGAAACGCCCGCCTGTTTGAGGCGGGCGGCTTGCGCGGTGATGCAGTCGATGAGCTTCGTAGACTCACTCATAAGAGAAGCCCTTCCAATGTCTTGCGGTAGATGTTTTTCAGCGGCTCGATGTCGGCCACGCGCACGTGTTCGTCAATCTTGTGAATGGTTTCGTTGAGCGGGCCGAACTCCACCACTTGTGGGCAGATCTTCGAGATGAAACGCCCGTCGGAGGTGCCGCCGGTGGTCGACAACTCGGTGGCAACGCCGGTTTCACTGCGGATCGCATCGGACAGTGCCTTGACCAGTGCGCCTTGAGCCGTGAGAAATGGTTCACCGCTCAGCGTCCAGGCGAGTTCATAGCTCAGCGCGTGGCGGTCGAGCTCGGCGTGCACGCGTGACTTCAGCGACTCGGGCGTGGACTCGGTCGAAAAACGGAAGTTGAAGTCGACAACAAGCTCGCCGGGGATCACGTTGCCCGCGCCGGTACCGGCGTGGATGTTCGACATCTGCCAGCTCGTCGGCGGGAAGTATTCGTTGCCGAAGTCCCACTCGGTGCGCACCAGCTCGGCCAGCGCCGAGGCCACCAGGTGAATCGGGTTCTTGGCCAGCTGCGGGTAGGCGATGTGGCCTTGAACGCCTTTCACGGTGAGCTTGCCCGAGAGCGAGCCGCGGCGGCCGTTCTTGATCATGTCGCCGAGTTGGTTGACCGAGGTCGGCTCGCCGACGATGCAGTAGTCGATTTGCTCGCCACGTTGCTTCAGCACTTCGCAGACCTTGACCGTGCCATCGACCGAGGGGCCTTCTTCGTCGCTGGTGATCAGCAAGGCAATGCCACCGCAGCGATCACCGTGCTGCGCGACGAACTCTTCAATGGCCACAGTCATCGCGGCGATCGAGGTTTTCATGTCGGCTGCACCCCGGCCATACAACTTGCCGTCGCGGTGCGTGGGCACAAACGGGTCGCTGCGCCATTGGTTCAGCGGACCCGTCGGCACCACGTCGGTGTGGCCGGCGAACATCAACAGCTTGCCGCCGGGGCGGCCGCGTCGCACTGCCCAGAGGTTGGTGACCCGAAAGTGATCGGGCCCGAAGCTCAGCGTCTCGCACTCGAAGCCGAGCGGCCGCAAGCGCTCGCTCAACAGCTGCTGGCAGCCACCGTCGTCGGGCGTGGGTGAACGGCGCCCGATCAGTGTTTCGGTGAGCTGCAGCGCGGCCGACATCAGAAACGCGTGGAGCGGTAGCCACTCGTACGACCTTCGTCGCCGGGCACATCGAGCTGGATCTCGGTGAAGGTCGGCTGGTCGTCGCTTTCTTCCTTCTTGGGCTGCAGGCGAGACACGGGCTCCATGTCGTTGGCCAGGCGCCACATCAGGTTGGTCGGTGAATCGGCGTAGGCCAGGCCTTCGTCGCGGGTGATCACGCCTTCGGTGATGAGCTTGGCGAGGTCGGCCTCGAAGGTCTGCGAGCCTTCGGCAAGCGACTTTTCCATCGCTTCTTTCACGCCGTTGAAGTCGCCTTGCTCGATCAGCTCCGACACCAGCTTGGTGTTGAGCATGACCTCGACCGCCGGGCGGCGGCCGCCGGTCGATGCACGCACCAGGCGCTGCGACACGATGGCGCGCAGGCCCGCCGAGAGGTCGGCCAGCAAGGCGGGCCGCGACTCGGGTGCGTAGAACGACAAGATGCGGCCCAACGCGTGGTAGCTGTTGTTGGCGTGCAAGGTCGACACCACCAGGTGGCCCGACAGCGAGTACGAGATCGCCATCGTCATGGTTTCGCGGTCGCGGATTTCGCCGATGTAGATGCAATCGGGCGCTTGGCGCAGCGCATTTTTCAGCGCGATCTGCAGCGACTGCGTGTCGCGCCCCACCTCGCGCTGGTTCACCATCGAGCGCTTGTTGTGGAACATGAACTCGATCGGATCTTCGATCGTGAGAATGTGGCCGGCCATCTGCTGGTTGCGCTGCTCCAGCATCGAGGCGAGCGTGGTGCTCTTGCCGGTGCCGGTGGCGCCCACGAGCAGGATCAGGCCGCGCTTTTCGAGCACCAGCGTGTTGAGGATGGGCGGCAGGCCCAGGCTGCCCAGCTGCGGGATGTCATGCGGAATGCAGCGAAACACCGCCGCGATCGAGCCCCGCTGCCGGAAGGCGCTCAAGCGGAAGCTGCCCACGCCGGCGATGCCGATGCCCACGTTGAGCTCGCCGGTGTCTTCAAGGTCTTCGAGCTGGCTCGGCGTGAGCAGCTCGGCCAGCAGCTGGCGCGGTTGCGCGGCGCTGAGCGGCTGGTCGGAGAGCTGGAGAATCTGCCCGTTGATCTTGATCAGGATCGGCGTGGCCGCCGACAGGTAGACGTCGGAGGCGCTCTTCTCGGCCATCAGCCGCAGCACGCGCTCCATGTTGCCGCCGCTGCTTGCCGTGTTGCTGCTGGTGGCGCCATTCGTCGTGGTGTTCATGGATGTCCTTTGATCGAGATCGGTCAGGCCAGGGTGGCGAGTGCTCAGGCGCGCAGCAGTTCGTTGATGCTGGTCTTGCTGCGGGTCTTCGCGTCGACTCGCTTCACGATGACTGCGCAATACAGGCTGTGGCTGCCATCGCTGCTGGGCATGTTGCCGGCCACCACCACCGAGCCCGAAGGTACGCGGCCGTAGATCACTTCGCCAGTTGCGCGGTCGTAGATCTTGGTGCTCTGGCCCAGGTACACACCCATCGAGATCACCGAGTTCTCTTCGACGATCACACCTTCGGCGACTTCGGAGCGGGCGCCGACGAAGCAGTTGTCTTCGATGATGGTGGGGTTGGCCTGCAGCGGCTCCAGCACGCCGCCAATGCCGACACCGCCCGAGAGGTGGACGTTCTTGCCGATCTGTGCGCACGAACCGACGGTCGACCAGGTGTCGACCATGGTGCCTTCGTCGACGTAGGCGCCGATGTTCACGTAGCTGGGCATCAGCACTGCGCCCTTGGCGATGTAGGCGCCGTGGCGGGCCACGGCCGGAGGCACGATGCGCACGCCGGCTTCACGCACCTGCGATTCATCGAGGTGGGAAAACTTTGTTTTGACCTTGTCGAAAAAAGCGAGCTCGCCGGCGTGCATCAGCGCGTTGTCGTTCAGGCGGAACGACAGCAGCACCGCCTTCTTCATCCACTGGTTCACCGTCCATTGGCCCACGCTCTGGCGCTCGGCCACGCGGATGCGGCCCTTGTTGAGGTCGTTGATGACGTGCTCGACGGCGTCGCGTGTTTCCTTGCTGGCGCTTTGCGCGGAAAGGCTCGCACGGTCTTCCCACGCGGTATCGATCAGGGTTTGCAGCTGTTGGGTCATGGGAGGGTTACCGTGATTGAACAAAACTGGTGACGAAAGAGACGATGCGGTGCGCGGCTTCCAGGCACTCATCGACTTCGGCCACCAGGGCCAGCCGGATGCGCCCGGCACCGGGGTTGATGCCGTGGGCGTCGCGCGCCAGCAGTCTGCCCGGCAGCACCGTCACATTGTATTGAGCCAGCAGTTGCTGCGCGAAGGCGATGTCGTTACCTCCGGCTACGTCTTTGGGGACACCGGCCCAGAGGTAAAAGCTCGCGTCGGGCAGCTTCACATCCAGCACCTGGGCCAGCACCGGCGTGACCTGCGCAAACTTGCGGCGGTACTTGTCGCGGTTGGCCACCACATGGGCTTCGTCGTTCCAGGCGGCGATGCTGGCGTGCTGGTAGGTGCCGCTCATCGCACTGCCGTGGTAGGTGCGGTACAGCAGAAATTGCTTCATCAGCGCCGCATCACCCGCCACGAAGCCCGATCGCATGCCGGGCACGTTGGAGCGTTTCGACAGGCTGGTCAGCGCGATCAGGTTCTTGAAATCACGCCCGAGCATGGTGGCGGCCTGCAGCGCGCCCAGCGGCGGCTCGTCGCGGAAATAGATCTCGGAGTAGCACTCGTCGGAAGCGATCACGAAACCATGACGCTCACTCAGCTCGAACAGCAGCTTCCATTCGGCGAGCGGCATCACCGCCCCGGTCGGGTTGCCCGGCGAGCACACATAGACCATCTGCGTGCGGGCCCAGACCTCAGCCGGCACCGAGGCCCAGTCGACCGCGAAGTTGCGCGCTGGGTCGCTGTTGGCGTAATACGGCTCGGCCCCAGCCAGCAGCGCCGCACCTTCGTAGATTTGATAGAACGGGTTGGGGCAGACGACGGTGGCGCCGGCCTTTGTCGGGTCGACCACCGTTTGCGCCAGCGCAAACAGCGCCTCGCGCGAACCGTTGACCGACAGCACTTGCGTCAGCGGGTCGACCGCCACGTCGTAGCGCCGCTTCAACCAGGCTGAGCAGGCACGTCGCAGCGCAGGCTCACCCGCAGTGGCGGGGTAGCCGGCCAGCCCACCGAAACCGTCGACGATGGCCTTCAGCACCAGCTCGGGTGTGGCGTGCTTGGGCTCGCCAATGCCGAGGCTGATGGCCTTGTAGGCCGGGTTCGGCGTGATGTCTGCGGTGAGGGCGCGCAGCCGCTCGAAGGGGTAGGGGTGGAGCTTGGCCAGCAGCGGATTCATCGGCACGATTATCTGTGCAGGCCGGTCTGCATCTCGTGCGACGGCAGGTCGATCACCGGCAGCGGCTTCCAGCCCTTTTGGCGGTGCTCGGCCACCACGTTGGTGTAGATGCCGCCGCGCACGTACCACTTGGCGGTGATTCGCACGAAGCGCGGATCGACGGCGCGGACGATGTCGTCGAGGATGGTGTTCGTCACCTTCTCGTGAAAAGCACCTTCGTTGCGGTAGCTCCAGAAGTAGAGCTTCAGGCTCTTCAACTCGATGCACAGCTTGTCGGCAATCATGTCGATCGTGAAGTGCGCAAAGTCGGGCTGACCGGTCAGCGGGCAGTTGCAGGTGAACTCGGGCACTTGGAACTGGATCACGTAGTCGCGCTTCGGCGAGGGGTTGGGAAACACGTCGAGCTGCTTGCTGGGCAAGGTCGGCGGCTTGGCCGGCTTTTCGCGTTGGCTGAAGGGCGCTTTGGGGGCAGGGACTTTGGCAGACATCTTGGCCATGGCGATCAGGTTTCGAGAGGTTTCTGAAGGGAATTTCGCGAGGGGTGCGATGGTATCATCGCGCCTCGCTGAAAGCTCGTCAGAACACGAGATTTCTCAAATAAATCAAGCACTTAGGTAAGTTCGGCAGGCGCCGGGCGACACCGTTGGATCGCTCTCCCCATGCGTTTGAACTCCATCAAGCTCTCGGGCTTCAAGTCGTTTGCCGAGCCCACCAATTTCCAGTTGCCCGGCCAACTGGTTGGCGTGGTGGGCCCCAACGGCTGCGGCAAGTCCAACATCATGGACGCGGTGCGCTGGGTGCTGGGCGAGTCGAAAGCCAGCGAATTGCGCGGCGAGTCGATGCAAGACGTGATCTTCAGCGGCTCGGGCAACCGCAAGGGCGCAAGCCGCGCCAGCGTCGAGCTGGTGTTCAGCAACGAAGACGCGCGCGCCGGTGGCCAGTGGAACCAGTTCACCGAGATCGCGGTGAAACGCACGCTGACGCGCGACGGCACCAGCAGCTACTTCATCAACAACCAGGCGGTGCGCCGCCGCGACGTGCAAGATGTGTTTCTCGGCACCGGCCTGGGCCCACGCGCCTACGCCATCATCGGCCAGGGCACGATCAGCCGCATCATCGAATCCAAGCCCGAAGAGCTGCGCCTGTTCCTGGAAGAGGCCGCCGGTGTGTCCAAATACAAGGAACGGCGCCGCGAAACAGAAAACCGCCTCTCCGACACCCGCGAGAACCTGACCCGGGTCGAGGACATCCTGCGCGAGCTCAACGCCAACCTCGACAAGCTGGAAAAGCAGGCCGAGGTCGCGCAGAAGTACAACGCGATGCAGTCTGATGTGACGCTGCGGCAGCACCAGCAGTGGTTCCTCAAGCGCAGCGAGAGCGAGGCGGATCAGGGCAAGGTCAAAGCCGATGCAGAGAAAGCGGTGAACGACCTGGAGTCGCGCCTGGCCGATCTACGGCGTGTGGAGAGCGACCTGGAAACCATCCGCCAGGCCCACTATGCGGCCGGCGACCAGGTGAACCAGGCCCAGGGCCAGCTGTACGAAGCCAGTGCCGAAGTCGGCCGGCTGGAAGCCGAGATACGCTTCGTGGTGGAAGGCCGGCAGCGGGTCGAACAGCGCCTGATCCAGCTGAAGGAACAGGCGGCGCAGTGGGTGGCGCGCAAGGACGAGGCCACGGCCGAGACCGGGAACCTGGCCGCACAGGGCGTGGAGGCCGAGGAGAAGGCGACTGTCC
>JACMKJ010000076.1 GCA_014380155.1 Rhizobacter sp.
AGGCTCCACCGCGGTCGACGGCGGCGCCGACCACGAAAGCCGGGCGCTGGCTCGCGTCGAGCTGCGCGCCGATGGGGTCGAGCACGGCCGGGTCGGGGCGTGTCTGCGTGCTCACCACACGTTGTGCGACGAGTGCTGCGGGTTGGTCCCAGTCGTCGGCCGGGATCGACACGAAAACCGGCCCGCGCGGCTCCTGCATCGCGATGTAGTAGGCGCGCGCAATGGCCAGCGGCACGTCTTGCGCACGCGCGGGCTCGCAGCTCCACTTCACGTAGGGCTTGGGCAGCTCGGTGGCCTGGTTGGAAAACAGGAACGGGTCATACGGCAGGATCGACCGCGCCTGCTGGCCGGCGGTGATGACGAGCGGCGTACGGTTCTTGTGCGCCGTGAAGATGTTGCCCATGGCGTGGCCCACACCGGCCGCCGAATGCAGGTTGACGAAGGCCGCGTTGTGCGTGGCCTGCGCGTGGCCGTCGGCCATGCCCACCACCACCGCTTCCTGCAGGCCCAGCACGTAGCGAAAGTCGGCCGGGAAGTTGCGAAACAGCGGCAGCTCGGTCGAGCCCGGGTTGCCGAAGACCGATGTCATGCCGAAGCGGCGCAGCAGGTCGAGCACGGCGTCGCGCACCGTGGTGCGGGGGGTCGGGTCGGCGGCTGATGGCAGCAAAGGGTGTCTCCGGGGGCATTGAGCGGAGGCCCAGTATTACGATGGCCGTACCATTCAGCAATGCAATAAACCGTCTAAGCCACATCCAGCAAATGCATATCAACGACCTCAACATGAACCTGCTGCGTGTCTTCGACGCCGTGTACCGCACGCGCAACGTGAGCCGCGCAGCCGAGGTGCTGGCTTTGTCGCAGCCGGCCACTAGCCAGGCGCTGACACGCTTGCGACTGCTGCTGAAAGACGCGCTCTTCGTGCGGGCGGCCGGCGGTGTGTCGCCCACGCCCAAGGCCGACCGCCTGGCGCTGGCGGTGCGTGTGGCCATCTCGACCGTGGAGGCCGCGCTCAGCGAGGCCGAGCAGTTCGACCCGGCCTCGTCGCAGAAGATCTTTCGCTTTCACCTGAGCGACATCGGCGAGGCGCGCTTCCTGCCCAGCCTGATGGCGGCATTGCACGCCGCAGCCCCCGCCGTGCGGGTGCAAAGCGCACCGCTGCCGCACAGCGAGATTGCCGCCGCGCTCGACAGCGGCCGGCTCGACTTCGCCATCGGCTTCCTGCCTTCGGTGCACGACACCCAGAAGGTCGAGTTGCTGCGCGACTGCTACGCGGTGCTCTTGCGCAGCGGCCACCCGGTGTTCGATAAAAAGCGCACCCGCAGCATCGGCCTGAAAGAGCTGGCGCGGCTGGAGTATGTGGCGGTGCGCTCGCATGCCGAGACGCTGCGCATCCTGCAGCTGCTGCGGCTCGAAGACCGGCTGCGCCTGACGGCATCTCACTTTCTCGCCCTGCCGGCCATCGTGCGCCAGACTGACCTGGGCGCCGTGATGCCGCTGGAGATCGCGCGGGGCTTTGCGGCGGGTGGCGGCTACACCATCGTCGAGCCGCGTTTGCCGCTGCGCGATTTCACGGTCTCGCTGCACTGGAGCCGCCGCTTCGAGGCCGACCCGGCGCAGGCGTGGATGCGTGAGCTGTTGCAAGGGCTCTTCAAGGGCGTGTAGCCTTCACCTTCGCTACCTCTGCGCCAGACCCATGCCATCCACTCGATACGACCGAACGGCTGAGCGCGGCGCTTCGCCGCGGCTTAGGCCGGTGGCCTGGGTTGTTCTTAAGCGCGGGCGCGCTTGATCAGCTGGTCGGCCAGCCGCTGGGCCTGGGCCGCGTCGGTGTTCCCGTCGAGGTCGGCAAAGCGCCGGTGGCTGTCGAAGTAGATGTTTTCGGCCGTGGTCTGCAGCGTGGGCAACATGTCGAAGACAAAGGCCCGCATTGCCAGCGCGCCCAGGTCTCGCTCGATGATCTCGCGCGCGAGGCGGGCAGCCGCGAGGTACCTCTCGGCGTTCATGCCCACATGCCGGGAGTCGACGACCTCCAGGAAAACGATCTGGTCTCGAAGCTGGGTCATGTATCGGGTCACGGCGGGTCTCCAAGGGGTTTGATTCCCATGGAGACCATTCTCTGGCCCGCACTCGCTCTTGAAGCAGCAAGTAGGGGTGCGAAAACTGCCCTTTTGTGAACAATCTCCGTTCGCGCTGCATGCCCGGTGTCGATCCAGGCCTGCTTCGTTCGTCGTCTCCTCGTGAGGCACCAACAAAGAGCGGCACGTGCCGCATGCCATTGGATGGAGATTTGATGAGCTCGACCGACCAAGCCACCGCCGCCCCGGCTGCCGTTCCTGTCACGCAGCACCGTTCTCTGTGGAGCGAGCTGCGCGACGCCCTGCGCGGCACCAACGCCGACTACACCAAGATCCCGCTGCGGCGCGCCGTGCTGCTGCTCGCGGTGCCGATGGTGCTCGAGCTCGTGTTGGAGTCCACCTTTGCCGTGGTCGACATCTGGTTCGTGGCCAAGCTCGGCCCGTCGGCGGTGGCCACGGTCGGGCTGACCGAGACGCTGCTGTTCCTGCTGTACGCCATCGGCGTGGGCCTCGCGATGGCCGTGACCGCCGTCGTCTCGCGCCGCGTCGGCGAAGGTGACAGCGAGGCCGCTGCCGTCAGCGGCGCACAGGCGATATGGATCGCGGTGCTGGTGTCGGTGCCGTTCTCCATCGCGGGCATCGTCTGGGCGCGTGAGCTGCTGCAGCTGATGGGTGCCGACGCCTGGACGCTCACGCACGGCGTGCGCTACATGCAGTGGATGCTGGGCAGCAACGTGGTCATCATGCTGCTCTTCGTCTGCAACGCCATCTTCCGCGGCGCCGGCGACGCGGCCGTGGCGATGCGCGTGCTGTGGGTGGCCAACGGCCTGAACATCGTGCTCGACCCGATGCTGATCTTCGGCTTCGGGCCCATCCCTGCGATGGGCGTCGAGGGTGCGGCCATCTCCACCGTCATCGGGCGCAGCGTGGGCGTGGCGATGCAGCTGTGGATCTTGCTGCGCGGCAGCCGGCGCATCCGCCTCACCGGCTCGCAGTTTGCGATCGAGGCGGCCACGCTCTGGAACATCGTGCGCACCTCGCTCGGGGGCGTGGGCCAGATGATCGTGGCCATGACGGCGTGGATCTTCCTGATGCGCATCCTGGCTTCGATTGGCAGCGAGGCGGTGGCCGGCGCCACGATCGCGATGCGCCTGATGATGTTCACGCTGATGCCGGCGTGGGGCATGTCGAACGCCGCGGCCACCCTGGTCGGCCAGAACCTCGGCGCTGGCGAACCCGGCCGCGCCGAGGCTGCGGTGTGGCGCATCGGTTGGTACAACATGGTGTTCACCGTGGCCGTGTCGGTGGTGTTCTTCATGTTCCCGCGCGAGCTCATCGGCATCTTCACCGACGAGCCAGGGGTCATCGATATCGGTGCCGAGTGGCTGCGCATCCTCTCGTATTCGTACTTCGTCTACGGGTGGTGGATGGTCGCGGTGCAGGCTTTCAACGGCGCGGGCGACACCGTCACGCCCACCAAGATCAACCTCGTGTTCTTCTGGCTGATCCAGATCCCGCTGGCGTGGCTGCTCGCGTTGCACCTCGATCTTCAGGCCACGGGCGTGTTCTGGACCGTGTTCGTTTCCGAGACCTCGGTGGGAGTGTTCACGCTGTGGCTGTTTAGTCGGGGCAAGTGGAAGACGGCGAGCGTTTGAGCGGGTTGGCCTGGGCAACTGCTGATCGGCGCGGCAGTCTGCGAGGTGGTCGCTTCAGACCGAACTGAGACCTTCGCGGCTCGCGCGCAAGTGACTGCGATCGGCCGAGGCTGTGTGAAAACCTCCTGACTGGTCTGCCGCTTCCTGCGTAGAGTGATGAGCATCCTTGGCATTGCCAAAACGATGAAGGCGATGAGGTTGATGGGCGCATGAGCCCTCATTTACTCTCTGCAGTCGCTGGCAACGCTTGTTCGACCCACCAGAGCTGCATATCGTCTTCAGTGGACCACTG
>JACMKJ010000077.1 GCA_014380155.1 Rhizobacter sp.
CGCCGAGCACGTGATGCTGATCGACCTCGCGCGCAACGACATCGGCCGCATCGCGAAGACCGGCACCGTGAAGGTGACCGAGGCGTTCACGGTCGAGCGCTACTCGCACGTGATGCACATCGTGAGCAATGTCGAAGGGCTGTTGAAACCCGGCATGACCAGCCTGGACGTGCTGCGCGCCACCTTCCCGGCGGGCACGCTGACCGGCGCCCCGAAGGTGCGGGCGATGGAAATCATCGACGAGCTGGAGCCGGTGAAACGCGGCATCTACGGCGGCGCCTGCGGCTACCTGAGTTTTGCGGGTGACATGGACGTGGCCATTGCCATCCGCACCGGCATCGTCAAGGACAACGTGCTCTACGTGCAGGCCGCGGCCGGTGTGGTGGCCGATTCGGTGCCCGAGATGGAGTGGAAAGAAACTGAAGCCAAGGCGAGAGCCTTGTTGCGCGCCGCTGAACTCGTCGAGGAGGGCTTCTGAAATGCTGCTCATGATCGACAACTACGACAGCTTCACGTTTAACTTGGTGCAGTACTTCGCTGAGCTCGGTGAAGACGTGCGGGTGTTCCGGAATGACGAGATCACCCTCGAAGGCATCGCTGAGTTGAAGCCCGCCAAGCTGGTGGTGTCGCCGGGGCCTTGTTCGCCTGCGGAGGCCGGCATCTGCGTGAGCGCCATCCAGCATTTCACCGGCAAGCTGCCGCTGCTCGGCGTGTGCCTGGGCCACCAGGCCATCGGTGCGGCGCTGGGCGGCAAGATCATCCGCGCCAAGACGCAGATGCACGGCAAGACCGACGTGATCCGCACCGACAAGCGCGGTGTGTACAGCGATTTGCCCGAGAAATTCACGGTCATCCGGTATCACTCGCTGGTGATCGAACGTGCCTCGCTGCCCAATGAGTTGGAGATCACGTCGACCTCGCAAGACGACGAGATCATGGGCGTGCGCCACACCGCCTTGGCGGGCACCAAGACCCCGCTGGAGGGCGTGCAGTTCCACCCTGAGTCCATCCTCACCGAGCATGGGCATGCGATGTTGAAGAACTTTCTGGATTTGCGGCCATGAAGACAGTCGACTTGCGCAGCGACACCGTCACCCAGCCCACTGCGGCGATGCGCGATGCGATGGCGCGCGCCGAAGTGGGCGACGATGTGTTTGGCGACGACCCCACCGTCAACGCCCTGCAGGAACGCATCGCATCGATGCTTGGCAAGGAGGCCGCGCTCTTCGTGCCCAGTGGCACGCAGAGCAACCTCATCGCCATCATGAGCCACTGCGGCCGGGGCGACGAGTACATCGTCGGCCAAATGGCGCACACCTACCGCTGGGAAGCCGGCGGCGCGGCAGTGCTCGGCAGCGTGCAGCCGCAGCCGCTGGAGCACCGGGCCGACGGCACGCTGGCGTTGGACGACATCGCGGCGGCCATCAAGCCCGACGACGCGCACTTCGCCCGCTCGCGCTTGCTCTGCCTGGAAAACACGCTCGGTGGCAGGGTGCTGAGCCTGGCCTACATGGCCGACGCCACCGCGCTCGTGCGCGAGCGAGGCCTGGCGACCCACCTCGACGGCGCACGGCTCTTCAACGCTGCCACCGCGCTTGGCGTGCCGGCGAGCGAGATCGCGCAGCATTTCGACACCGTCTCGGTGTGTTTCTCCAAAGGCCTCGGCGCCCCGGTGGGCTCGGCGCTGTGCGGCTCGAAGGCGCTGATCCCCAGCGCTCACCGCTGGCGCAAGATGCTGGGCGGTGGCATGCGCCAGGCCGGGGTGCTGGCGGCTGCGGCGCTGCATGCACTCGACCACCACGTCGCCCGGCTGGCCGATGACCACGCGCTGGCGCAGCGTCTGGCGCAAGGCCTGAGTGGCCTGCCGAACATCGTTGTCGACCCGCCGCAAACCAACATGGTGTTTGCTGACGTGCAAGGCGAGCGTGCCGCAGGTTTGGTGTCGCACCTGAAATCGCGCGGCGTGCTGACCACGGGTCTGTATCGACTGCGATTTGTCACCCACCTCGATGTGGATGCCGAGGGCGTCGATCACGCCATCGCCGCCGTCCGCGAGTATTTGTCTGCCTGAAAGCACCCACGCCATGCCGATCACCGACACCGAAGCCCTGGCCCGCGTCATCGACCACCGCGAGATCTTCCACGACGAGATGCTCACGCTGATGCGTCGCATCATGAGCGGCGAGATGTCGCCGGTGATGATCGCCGCGCTGGCAATGGGCCTGCGCGTCAAGAAAGAAACCATTGGTGAGATTGCTGCAGCGGCCCAGGTGATGCGCGAGTTCGCCACCCCCGTGGCGGTGGCCGACAAGACGAACCTGGTCGACCTGTGCGGCACCGGCGGTGACGCGGCCAGCACCTTCAACATCTCCACCGCCGCCATGTTCGTGGCCGCGGCGGCGGGTGCGCGGGTGGCCAAGCACGGCGGGCGCAGCGTGTCGTCGAGCACCGGCAGCGCCGATGTGCTCGAGGCCTTCGGCGCCAACGTCAATCTCACGCCGGAGCAGGTGGCGCAGTGCCTGGAGCAGACGAACATCGGTTTCATGTTCGCGCCGAACCACCATGCGTCGATGAAACACGCCGGCCCCGTTCGCAAGGAGATGGGCGTGCGCACTTTCTTCAACATCCTGGGGCCGCTCACCAACCCGGCCGGTGCTCCCAACCAGCTGATGGGTGTGTTCCATGCCGACCTGGTGGGCATCCAGGTGCGTGTGCTGCAGCGCCTGGGCTCTGAGCATGTGATGGTGGTCTACGGCATGAACGGCATGGACGAGATCTCGCTCTCTGGCGAGACGCTGGTGGGTGAGCTGAAGAATGGCGAGGTGCGCGAGTACGTGGTGCACCCGAGCGACTTCGGCATGCCGGTCTACGACACGCGTGTGCTCAAGGTGGCCAACAAGGCCGAGTCGGTGCAGTGCATCCAGCGCGCGTTTGCGAATGAAGACGGGCCGACGCGCGACATCGTGCTGCTCAACGCAGGCGCGGCGCTCTATTGCGCCAATGTGGCGTCGTCGGTCGCTGAAGGTGTGAAGCGAGCCCGCGAAGCGGTGGCCTCGGGCGGTGCGATGAAAAAGCTCAGCCAGTTCGTCGCGGCCACGCAGCAGTTCAAGGCAGCCTGAGCATGAGCGACATCCTCGACAAGATCGTTGCCGTCAAGCGCGAAGAGATCGCTGCGGCGCGGGCGAAACGCGACCTGGTGTCATGGCGACGCGAGGCCGAAGCGCGCACCGACGTGCGTGACTTCGATGCCGCGCTGCGCGCCAAGATCGCCTCCGGACACGCGGCAGTGATTGCCGAGGTGAAGAAGGCCAGTCCGAGCAAGGGCGTGCTGCGCGAACATTTTGTGCCGTCGGAGATTGCGGCGAGCTACGAGCGTGGTGGTGCGGCCTGCCTGAGCGTGCTGACCGACGTGCAGTTTTTCCAGGGTGCGACGGCTTACCTGGAGCAAGCGCGTGCGGCCTGCGCGCTGCCCGTGCTGCGCAAGGATTTCATGGTCGACGCCTACCAGGTGGTCGAGGCCCGTGCGATGGGTGCCGATTGCATCTTGCTGATCGCCGCCTGCCTCGACGACGCGCTGATGGCCGACCTGGAGGCGCAAGCCCATGCGCTCGGCATGGCCGTGCTGGTGGAGGTGCATGACGGCGATGAGCTCGACCGCGCCTTGAAGCTGAACACGCCGCTGCTCGGCATCAACAACCGCAACCTGCGCAGCTTCGAGGTCTCGCTCGACACCACGCTCGCCCTCTTGCCGCGCGTGCCGGCCGATCGTTTGCTCGTCACCGAAAGCGGCATTCTTGGCCAGGCCGACGTGCAGCGCATGCGCGGTTCTGGCGTCCATGCATTTCTCGTCGGCGAAGCCTTCATGCGCGCACCCGAGCCGGGCGCCGCGCTCGCTGACCTTTTCAGGTGAGCTCGCTCGCCCAGCCCATCGAGCGTGTGCTCGACGAGGTGCCTGCTGTGTGGCGCCCGGTCGTCGATGCGTGGCGCCAGACACCTTCCGCGCAGGCCCTGATCGCCCATGTGGACGCACGCGTGGCGGCCGGTGCCACGGTGTACCCGGCGCAGGTGTTGCGCGCGCTAGCCCTCACCCCGCTCGACCAGGTGCGTGTCGTCGTCCTCGGGCAGGACCCGTACCACGGCCCCGGCCAGGCACACGGCCTCGCGTTCTCGGTGCCCGACGGCACCCGCACGCCACCCAGCCTGCGCAACATCTTCAACGAGCTGCAACGTGAGTTCGGTCGCGCGCCAACGCGCACCGACCTGTCGTCATGGGCGAGGCAAGGGGTGCTGCTGCTCAACACCACGCTGACCGTGGAAGACGGCGCAGCCGCCAGCCACGCCGGCAAGGGCTGGGAAGGGTTGACCGAAAGCCTGCTGAAAGCCGTTGCGGCGCGCCCGCAGGCCTGCGTCTACCTGCTCTGGGGTGCGCATGCACAGCGCTTCGAGCCCTTGATCGCGGCCCATGCCGGTGCGCCGCAAGACACGCTGGTGCTCAAGTCCAACCACCCCTCGCCGCTGTCCGCCCGGCGCCCGCCGATGCCCTTTGTGGGCAATGGGCACTTTTCGGCCACCAACACCTTCCTGGCGGCCCGTGGGGCAGCCGTCGACTGGCTCGCGTAGCTGGCCTTTGACTGGTATCGAACTTGTGAGTTCGATCGCGACTTCACTCCGGCGTTTCGCAGGTCCGGCGTCAACTGTTACCAGCCATTCCCTCTAAACCCTTGTTTTGGAAACACTTTTCCAGGTTCCATACCAATTGACAGATTGGTATTACTGGTACTAGACTGGTTTTAGTATTTAGGCCGGTGGTATGCCGGCGCCCTACCAGTCTGCCGGAGTTTTCGAAGCATGGATTTTTCACGAGCCCAGGCCGACCCTCGCCGCAACCTGCTCGGCGTGGGTTTTGTCGTGCTGTTCCACGCGGCCCTGGTCTACGCCCTGATGAGCGGTCTGGCTCGCAAGGTGGTCGACGTGGTGCGCGCGCCCATCGACACGCGGGTGATCGAAGAGATCGTCAAGCCGCCGCCGCCGCCGGAGGTGGCGGTGCAGCCGCCCCCGAAGCTGGATGCGCCGCCGCCGC
>JACMKJ010000011.1 GCA_014380155.1 Rhizobacter sp.
ATCAGCAGCGCGACGGGCTGTTCGGCGGTGAAGGCCTGCCACAGGACGCCCTTTAGGATGTAGTTGTGGATGTTTTTCACCCGCTCCCCACCGTCGACATCGGCCAGCTGCGAATCGCGCAGGCGGCTCACCGCGTCGTATTCGTACAGGCCTTGCTGGGCCTTGGTGGTCGACTTGATGTGCCACTGCATCAGCGGCATGCCGAGAGCCTGCGCCACTTCCTCGGCCAGCATGGTCTTGCCGGTGCCGGGCTCACCCTTGATGAGCAGCGGCCGCTTCAGCGTGGCGGCCGCGTTCACCGCCAGCATCAGGTCATCGGTGGCGACGTAATTCTCTGAACCTTGGAATTTCATGGGGCTGGGGGGTGTAGGGGTGTCGGGTCAGTATATAAGCGCGGGCTTCTGGCCACTGTCCGGCAGATGACACGCAGACGGCCGCTAAAAAGACCCGGCGCGGCTTCCCTATAATCCGCGGTCACTTCAAAGACCCGCCCTCTGCTGGATCATGAAAAAACTGCTCTCCACGATCATCACCCTGGCTGCCCTTGGCAGCGCCTCCCTCAGCGCCCACGCTCAAGACGTGAAGGCGAGCGCCGAAGCGGGTCAGAAGAAGGCGGCCTTGTGCATTGGGTGCCACGGCATCCACGGCTACCAGGCCAGCTTTCCCGAGATTCACAAGGTGCCGATGATTTCGGGCCAAGGCGCCAAGTACGTCGTCTCGGCACTCAATGCCTACAAGAAGGGCGAGCGCAAGCACCCGACGATGAAGGCCATCGCCACCACGCTGTCTGACCAGGACATGGCCGATCTGGCCGCTTTCTACGAACAGCAGCGCAAGGGCGGTGCCGCTGCCGCACCGGCAGCCGCCTCCGCGGTCGCGGCCAAGCCCAGTGACCAGGTGGCCAAGCTGCTCGAGCAAGGCAAGTGCAATTCGTGCCACGGCGCCGACTACAACTCCCCGATCGACGGCACCTACCCCAAGCTGGCCGGCCAACACGCCGACTACCTGTACGTGTCGCTCAAGGCCTACCAGACCACCAACAACCCCCAGGTGGGCCGCTCCAACGCGATCATGATGGGCATGGCCCAGCCCTTCACCCCCGCGCAGCTGAAGTTGCTGGCGCAGTACCTGTCTTCGCTGCCCAGCGACCTGCAGACGGTGCCGCAGTCGCGATTTCGCTGAAACGGTTCTAAATCACACAAAACGCCGCTGAACCCCAGCGGCGTTTTTGTTTTGGGCCGGGCCGGTCAAGTTCGCACGGCAGGTGTCGATAGCCTTTGAGCCGCCCGCTCACCGCCTCGCCACCAACCCCATGCTGAAGAAGATCACCCTCGAACAGCTCCGCTTGGGCATGCATTTGCACGCACTCGAGGGCTCGTGGCTCGATCACCCGTTCTGGAAGACCAAGTTCGTGCTCCAAGACCCGGGCGATCTGGAAAAACTGCGGCAGAGCGGCGTACTGGCCTGCTGGATCGACAGCAGCAAGGGCTTCGACGTGGAGCCGCCCACCGCAGAGCGAGCGCCCACCGGCACGACGCCTGCATCAGAGCCCCTGGCCCCGGTGGCGGCAGTGCCCGCCCCGGCGATGCTGACGCAGCAAAGCAGCCTGACCCATGAGGTCAAGCGTGCGGCGGTGCTGGTCGCCAAATCCAAGCAGGCGGTGATGGCCTTGTTCAACGAAGCCCGCCTGGGCCACGCCATCGACGCGGCCGAATGCCTGCCGCTGGTCGACGAGATCGCCGGCTCGGTGTGGCGCAACCCGGGCGCGATGGTCAGCCTTGCGCGTTTGAAGACACACGACGACTACACCTACATGCACTCGGTGGCGGTGTGCGCGCTGATGATCACGCTCGGGCGCCAACTCCGCATGGACGAAGCCGCCATCCGCGAAGCCGGCCTCGCGGGCCTGCTGCACGACATGGGCAAGGCGATGATGCCCACCGAGGTGCTCAACAAGCCCGCCAAGCTCACCGACGACGAGTTCAAGATCATGAAGTCGCACCCGCTGCGTGGCTTCGAGATGCTGCGCGAGGGCGGCACCGCCACCGAAGGCGCGCTCGACGTGTGCCTGCACCACCACGAGAAGATCGACGGCAGCGGCTACCCGCATGGCCTGCGCGGCGACCAGATCTCGCGGCTGGCCAAGATGGGTGCGGTGTGCGATGTCTACGACGCCATCACCTCCAACCGCCCGTACAAGAATAGCTGGGACCCGGCCGAATCCATCCGCAAGATGGCCGAGTGGCGCGGTGGCCACTTCGACGACATCGTGTTCCAGGCTTTCGTGAAGAGCCTGGGCATCTACCCGATCGGCTCGCTGGTGCGCATGCAGTCGGGCCGCCTGGCGGTGGTGTGCGAGCAGAACCCCGATTCGCTGGTGGCGCCCAAGGTGAAGGTGTTCTTCTCGACCCGCTCGCAGCTGCACATCCCGCCGGAGCTGCTCGACCTGTCGAGCCCGTCGTGCAGCGACCGCATCGCTGCACGCGAATCCAATGCGCAGTGGAAGTTCCCCCACCTCGACGAGCTGTGGGCCGGCGCCGACGCACTCAAGCGGCAGGGCGTTACGACGTAGGCAAACGGCCGCCAGCCAAGTCATCCAGGATCGGGCAATCGGGCCGGTTGTCGCCCTGGCAGCAATGCGCCAGATGCTCCAGCGTGCGCTTCATCGCCTGCATCTCGTCGATGCGACGCTGCAAGTCGGCCGCATGCGCGCCGGCGATGCGTTTCACGTCGGCACTCGCACGGCGGCGGTTGCGCCACAGACCGAGCAGCGTGTCGATCTCCTTGATGCCAAAGCCCAGGTCGCGCGCGCGGCGGATGAAGCGCAGCGTGTGCACGCTGGCCTCGTCGTACACCCGATAACCGGCCTCGGTGCGCGGCACCTTCGGCAAGAGGCCGAGGCTTTCGTAGTGGCGGATCATCTTGGCCGAGACGGCCGATTGGGTGGCGGCTTCTCCGATGTTCATGTGGCTGTGTCCTCCGGTTTCCACCTCTTGAGCAACAACGCATTGCCGATCACGCTGACGCTCGAGAGCGCCATGGCGGCACCTGCCACCACCGGGCTCAACAACCCGAACGCGGCCAGCGGAATACCGACCACGTTGTAGATGAAAGCCCAGAACAGGTTCTGGCGGATCTTGCTCGTAGTGCGCTTCGAGATGCTCAGCGCGGCCATCACCAGCGACAGGTCGCCGCGCATCAGCGTGATGCCGGCAGTGGCCATGGCCACGTCGGTGCCGGTGCTCATGGCGATGCCCACATCGGCGGCGGCCAGCGCCGGGGCGTCGTTGACGCCATCGCCCACCATCGCAACGTTGGCACCACCTGCTTGCAGGTCGGTGATCCGCTGCGCCTTGTCACCAGGCCGGACATCGGCG
>JACMKJ010000078.1 GCA_014380155.1 Rhizobacter sp.
GGGCAGTCTGGCCCCAACAACACCAGTGGCACCGAGCCGTTGGCGGGCCGTGCAAGGCTGCTGGCAGCAACCCAGGCCAGTGGCTCGCGGCGCAGCAAGCGCGCCTCGGGCAGGGGGCGGTCGCTGGTGAGCACGGCCAGGTCCATTTCGCCAGCGGACCACAGCCGCTGCAGGTAGGCCGAGCTGGCCCACAGCAGCTCGAAGCGCACGCCGGGCGTGGTGTCGCGCAGCAGGGCCAGCAGCTCGCCCAAGCGCGCGGGCATGAAGTATTCGCTGATGCCCACACGGCGCAGCTCGGTCTGCTCGCTGGGCTGCACGGCGGCGCGGGCTTCGTCTTGCCAGGCCAGCAGCTTGTGGGCGTGTGGCAGAAAACGCTCGCCCTCGGCCGTGAGCGTCAAGGCGCGTGTGCTGCGCTGAACGAGCTGCACCCCCACCGCGCTTTCGAGCTGCTGCAAATGGGTGCTGACGGCCGACTGCGTACGGTGCACCTGCTGCGCTGCACGGGTGACCGAGCCGGCCTGGGCGATGGCCACGAAGCTGCGCAGCCAGAGGGGGTCGAGGTCACTCATCAGGAGTTTCGATGAATTTCATGAAATTAATCTGCTTATCAGATCAATGCTGCTTGCCTAGACTGAGCCTGTCAAGTCAAACCACGGAGTACTTTCATGCCTTACATCCATGTGCAGATCTCAGGCGCTGTCGACGCCGAACTCGCGGCCCAAGTGGCCGGCACGGCCACCGACCTCACCGCACGCCTGCTCGGCAAAGACCCGGCGGTGACCGCCGTCGTCGTCGATTTCATCGACCCGCGGCAGTGGTTTCTGGGAGGCAAGCCGCTGTCGAACGGCGTGCAGCGCAGCTACCACTGGATGGTCAGCATCACCGACGAGACCAACACCAAGCGCGAAAAAGCCGCTTACCTCGCCGCCGTGCACCAGACCATGGGCGAGCTGCTGGGCGGCGTGGCCGAACATTCCTATGTGCACGTAGCCGACCTGCGCGCCAGTGCCTACGGCTACGCGGGCAAGACGCAGGAGCATCGTTACCAGCACCCCGCGTGATCTGCTGTCACTCGGTCAGGCCGGCAGCCCGGCGAGCAAGGCCGCATTGCCGCCGGCTGCCGCAGTGTTGATGGTGAGCGTCTGTTCGGCGCAAAAGCGGTAAAGGTAATGCGGCCCGCCGGCTTTCGGGCCGGTGCCGGAGAGGCCTTCGCCACCAAAGGGCTGCACACCCACCACCGCGCCGATCATGTTGCGGTTGACGTAGACGTTGCCGATGCGCGCCGCTTGCGCGAGGCGCAGCGCGCGGCTGTCGATGCGCGTCTGGATGCCGAGCGTGAGGCCGTAGCCGAGGGCGTTGATCTGGTTCATGACCTCGTTCACGTCGCCGCCCCAGCGCACCACGTGCAGCACCGGGCCGAAGATTTCCTGCTTCACGTCGCTGATGCGTGGCAGCTCGAAGGCGATGGGTGCGACGAGGCGCGGCACGGCGGTGCTGGCGGGCGCACTGCCGATCAGCGCCGCCTCTTGGCGCAGGCGGGCGATGTGGCGGGTGATGCCCTCGAACGCCTCGTCGTCGATCACCGGGCCGACGTCGGTGGCGAGCAGCGCCGGGTCGTCGACCCGCAACTCGCTCAGCGCGCCACGGATCATCTCGATCACGCCGTCGGCAATGCCTTCGTGCACGCACAGCAGGCGCAGCGCCGAGCAGCGCTGGCCGGCCGAGCGGAAGGCGCTTTGCACGACCGCGTCGGTCACCTGCTCGGGCAGCGCGCTGCTGTCAACCACCATCGCGTTGATGCCGCCGGTTTCGGCGATCAGCGGCACGATGGGGCCGTCTTTGGCGGCCAGCGTGCGGTTGATGATCTTGGCCACCGCCGTGGAGCCGGTGAAACATACGCCGGCCGTGTGGGTGTGGGCCACCAGCGCCGCGCCGATGGTCTCGCCCGGGCCGTGCAGCAGCGCGAGGGCATCGGCTGGCACACCGGCCTCGTGCAGCAACGCGACCATGCGCTCGGCCACGGCCGGTGTCTGTTCGGCCGGTTTGGCCGCCACGCTGTTGCCCGCAACCAGTGCGGCCACCACCTGGCCGGCAAAGATGGCGAGTGGGAAGTTCCACGGGCTGATGCAGACGAACACACCACGGCCGTGCAGGCGCAACTCGTTGCTCTCTCCGGTAGGGCCGGGCAGGGCTTGTGGCGCGAGACGCAACTCGGCTTGGTCGGCGTAGTAGCGGCAAAAGTCCACGGCCTCACGCACTTCGGCCACACAGTCGCCGAGGGTCTTGTGCGCTTCCTTGACCAGCAGGCCGCAGAACTCGGGCAGGCGCAACTCCAGCGCATCGGCCGCGCGGCGCAACACAGCGGCGCGCTCGGTGAGCGGCGTGTGGTTCCAGGCAGCAAAGCCGGTGTGGAGTCGGGCCATGGCATCGGCCACGTTGTTCGGTGTCGCCAGCGGCACGGGGTCGAAGCGGGTGGATTGCACGGCCTGCTCCAGCGGCGCACGTTCGGCCAAACAGGCCAGGTCGACACCCCGCGAGTTGGCGCGGCCGGGACCGTGGAGCGCTTGCGGCAAAGCGAGCGAAGGCGCGTCGGCCGGCTGCAGCGGTGAGGCGAGCAGCAGGCCCACATCCACCGCTTCATCGGTGAGCTGGTGCACGAAGGACGAGTTGGCGCCGTTTTCCAGCAGGCGGCGCACCAGGTAGGCCAGCAGGTCTCGGTGCTCGCCCACCGGGGCGTAGACGCGCACGGGGATGCTCGTGTCCTTCATCACCTCGCGGTAAACACCCTCGCCCATGCCGTGCAGGCGCTGCATCTCGAAGGCCGCGTTGTGCTGCTTGGCCATCTGCTAGATGGCGGAGATGGTGCCGGCGTTGTGGGTCGCAAACTGCGGATAGATCACGTCCGCCTGCGCGATCAATGCCTGAGCGCAGGCGAGGTAGGCGATGTCGGTGTGGTGCTTGTGGGTGAACACCGGGTAGCCGCTCAGGCCGAGCTCTTGCGCACGCTTGATCTCGCCGTCCCAATACGCGCCCTTGACCAGGCGCACCATGAAACGCAGGCCGTGGCGGCGGGCGATGCGCGCCACTTCGTCCACCACTTGCAAGGCGCGTGTCTGGTAGGCCTGCACCGCGAGGCCGAAGCCGCGCCACTGCGGAAAGTGGGCGGCGATGCGCTCGGCCAGCATGTCGAGCACGTCGAGCGAAAGCTCCAGGCGATCGCTCTCTTCGGCGTCGATGGTGAGGTTGATGTTGGCCTGCGCGGCGCGCTCGATCAGCTGCCACACACGTGGCAGGAGCTCGTCGAACACACGCTCGCGTTGGGCGTCTTCGTAGCGCGAGAAGAGGGCGCTCAGCTTGATCGAGA
>JACMKJ010000079.1 GCA_014380155.1 Rhizobacter sp.
CGTTGTCCAAACGTCACGGCATCAAAGCGATTTTCCGGTGCCAGGCACGTCTTCCAGCGGATTTCGAGGGATTTGCTTCATACTCGAGTGGAAGGACAAGTGATTTATGCTCTTCGAGCCAGCGTATCTTGCCCAAACTACAACCCCTTTAGGTGCGGACGCCCGCCAGTCGGGCTCAGACGAGGTGACGCCATGACCAAGCCCCGCCTGCGCTCGCGTGCGAAGCTGCCAAATCAGGCACGCTCCGGCTCAGTCGGCGCGCACGCGGTTGGCAAAGGTCTTGCGGAATTTCTCGACCTTGGGCGCCACGACAAACGCGCAGTAGCCCTGGCCGGGGTGTTGGGCGAAGTAGTGCTGGTGGTAGTCCTCGGCGCGCGAGTAGTTGTCGAGTGCCTTGAGCTCGGTCACCACCGGCGAACGGTAGGTCTTGCTGGCGGCCATCTCGGCCAGCACTTCGCGCGCCACACGCTCTTGCTCGGGCGAGCTGAAGTAGATGCCCGAGCGGTATTGCGTGCCCACGTCGTTGCCCTGGCGGTTGAGCGTGGTCGGGTCGTGGATCACGAAGAAGATCTCCAGGATTTCGCGCAGACTGATCTGCGACGCATCGAAGCTCACGCGCACCACTTCGTTGTGGCCG
This sequence comes from Rhizobacter sp., assembly GCA_014380155.1. Taxonomy (GTDB): domain Bacteria; phylum Pseudomonadota; class Gammaproteobacteria; order Burkholderiales; family Burkholderiaceae_C; genus Rhizobacter. The sequence goes on from JACMKJ010000079.1 coordinate 638, forward strand.
GTGTCACCCCCGCACACCTGCTCATAACTGGGCCGCAGCACGTGGCCGTTGGTGTAGCCCGACTCGACCGCGGTGACGCCTTGCACCCGCTCGTACACCGCTTCGGTGCACCAGAAGCAGCCGCCGCCGAGGGTGATGGTTTCAATGGATGCACTCATGCGTCGGGCTCCGTGTCAGACAGGCTGGCATTGTCTGGCAGCTCAGCCGGGCGTGCGGGCCCAAGGGGCTTCAGAAGGCGTGGCGGGCGGTCAGCGCGAGCAGCCACTGGCGCGGCAAGGCGGGTTCGAAAAAGCGGCTGTTGCCGTCGTTGACGATCACCGAGCCGGCGTAGCGGCGGTCGCCCAGGTTGTCGACGCGCACCAGCTGGGTGAAGCGCCAGCCTGCCACCTCTTGCGCAAAACCGGCGCGAAGGTTGAACACGGTGGCGGCGGGTGCAGCGTCGCGGTTGTCGTCGTGCACGTACAGCGCGCCGGTGTGCACCAGCTCGGCACCGGCGGTGAAGCCGCCCCACGCCGCCTTGGGCGACCAGGCCAGCTCGGCAAAGGCGCTGCGCTCGGGCGTGCCGGGCAGCCGGTTGCCGTTTTCGAAACGCGCGCGCAGGGCCGTGAAGCTGAGCGTGCTGCGCAACGCGTCGGTGAGTTGGGCGACATGCGAGAGCTCGACGCCGCGCCGCTCGGTGCGGTCGGCGTTCTTGAAGGTGGAGCGGCCGCCGCTGTTGGTGTCGACCAGGATCTCGTCGCGGGTGTTGATGCCGAACAGCGCCGCGTCGAGGCGCTGCGCCGTGCCGAGCTTCCACTTGGCGCCCAGCTCGAGGTGCTTGCTGGTGGAGGCGCGCAGGTCGGTGTTGAGCCCGCTCAAGCCGTCGCTGCGGTAGGCCAGCTCGTTGAAGGTGGGGGTCTCGAAGCCGCGACCGGCGTTCATGTAGATGTTGAGCTCGGGGGCGGCACGCCAAGTCACGCCCAGCACCGGGTTGGCGCCGTGGTAGCTGAGGCTGCCGCTGTCGTCGGGGTTGCCGGCAGCGATGTAGTGGTCTTGGGTGCGAAAGCGCACGTTGATCGTGCGCAGGCCGCCGGTGAGCGTCCATTGCCGGTGCACGTCGAGGCTGGCCTGCGCGAACGCGTCGCGGTTCTCGACGGTGTTGCGTTCGTCGCGCTTGAGTGCGCCTTGCACACCCAGTGTGTTGAGATAGCCTCGGCGGTTCTCGCGCATGCGGTCGTATTCGACGCCCGCCGTCACCCGCAAGGCCAGCCCGTCTTGCAGCGCCACACGGTGCGACACCTGCGCCGCCAGGCCGCCGTAGCTGCGCTCGAACTGCACGATGCCACCGCTCGACGTGGCCGCCACCTGCGCAGACGGCGGGATGGACAAGGCGTTGTCGAGGCTGCGCTCGCCCAGGTAGAGGCGCCCGGTGACGGTGGTGTCGGTGCTCAACCGGTGTTCGATCACCGTGCCGATCTGCTCCTGGCGGACGGTCTTGCGGCTGTCTTGCGAGATCGCAGGCGTGGCCACCTGCCGAGGGTTGGCCTCCCATTGGGCGCGGGTGAGGCCCAGCGGGTCTTGCGTGCCGGGCTGGTCGAGCGCGTTGAGCACCACGCTCACGTGGGTGTCGCGTGTGAGGTCGCTCTGCCAGCGTGCGTTGAACTGGCCACGCTCGGCGGCGCTGTGCTCGCGGTAACCGTCGGTCTTGTAGCGCGAGGCGTCGAGCGTGAGCCCGTAGCCGGGGGTGCTGGTGCTGAACTTGAGGCCCAGCTTGTTCTGCCCATAGGGGCCGGCCGAGGCCGTCACCGTGGCGGTGGGCTGGGCGGCGTCGTCTTCGGTGAACACCTGCACCACGCCGCCGGCGGCGTTGCCGTAGAGCTGGGCCATGGGGCCGCGCAGCACCTCGATGCGGCCGGCCGAGCTGAGGGCGATGCTCGAGGCCTGGCCCTGGCCGTCGGGCATGGTGGCGGGAATGCCGTCGACGATGAGGCGCACACCGCGAATGCCGAAGGTCGAGCGCGAGCCGAAGCCGCGGATCGACAGCTGCAGGTCTTGCGCGTAGTTCTGCCGGTTCAGCACCGTGATGCCGGGCACGCGGTTCAGCGCCTCCGACAGGTTGACCTGCGGGCCGCCACTGTCCAGCACGTCGCGGGTGACCGCGCTGATGGCGGCCGGCGCGTCAAATGAACTTTGGCGCGAACGCTCGGCCGTCACGACCACGGGGTCGAGCAAGGTGGCAGGTGCTTCGGTTTGGGCCCAGACAGGGCCTGTCGCAGCCAGAGCGGGCCAGGCCGCGCGGATCACTCGGAGTCGCATCGTGGGCATCTTGTGAAAGGTCTCTGTCGCGTGAAGGGGCAAAGCTCGGGACTGTTTCATGCCGCCCACCGCCCGGGAACCCCGGATAAGCGCGCAATTTGTCACCGATCGTGCGCCACGACGGCGCAAACTCGGCGCGTCGAGCCAGCAGCCGTCCGGCACAATCGCGGCCCGAAACACCAACTAACTCTCGAAAGGCGCGGCATGAACGCCCTGCTGACCCTGCTCGGCATCGAATCGTGGAGGCCGGTGCTTACTGCACTGGTGATGCCCCCGCTGCCTTTCTTTCTGCTCATCCTGATTGGTGCACGTCTGATCTTGCCGCGTCGCGGCCTGGGCTGGTTTGTCATCATGATCAGCATCGTCGGCCTGTGGCTCAGCGCCTGCTTGGGCACCGGCCAGTGGCTGAACCAGTTCGTGCTGAAGCAACCCACGGCGCTGAGCGCCGAGGGGATCGCCGAGCTGAAAGCGGCGGTCAAGAACAAGGAGCAAATTGCCGTCGTGGTACTGGGCGGCGGCCAGGAGACGGTCGCGCCCGAGTACGGCGTGGCCAACCTGGCACCGGCGTCGCTGGAGCGCTTGCGCTACGGCCTGTGGCTCAGCCGCGAGACCGGCGCGCCTGTGGCGTTCAGTGGTGGGCTGGCCTGGGGGCAGGCCGACGGCCAACCCGAGGCGCAGACGGCGTCCCGTGTGGCCTCGCACGACTTCGGCCAACAGATCAAGTGGCTGGAAGACCGCTCGCACGACACCCGTGAAAACGCCGCGCGCACCATGCCCCTGCTCAAGCAGGCTGGCATCACCCGTATCTTGCTCGTCACTCATGGCTGGCACATGCCACGCGCGCAAAAGGTGTTCGAACAGGCAGCGGCCGGCAGCGTCAGGATCGAGCCGGCACCCATGGGCCTGGCACGTCGGGTCGACAGTGCCGCGCTCGACTGGCTGCCCACCGCTGCCGGCTACACCAGCGTCAGCCGCTCGTTGCGCGAGCTGCTGGCCCTGCTGCTGCGCGTGTGAGCCCCTGAAACGAAACCCCCTCCCGACCTTGCGGTGGGAGGGGGCGGATGGCTGACGCCACCAGTTCGGGGCTCCAGAGGAAGTAGGTCCGGGGCTCCTGTAGCGCAGGGACTGCGCCGGTGAGGTTGCCTGCATGCAGGCTCTACAAAGCTAGATGCTGGAGCAGGGCATTGCCAAGAGAGATGCGCTATGAAGTAGCAGCGTCTTGTTTGGCAGGATTCATGACGCCGTCGAACAGATGCGCTACGCGCTGCTCGACCTCGGCGTCCATGCGGATGGTGCGGCCCCACTCGCGGTGGGTTTCACCTGGCCACTTGTTGGTGGCGTCGAGCCCCATCTTGCCGCCCAGGCCGCTGACGGGCGAGGCGAAGTCGAGATAGTCGATCGGCGTGTTCTCCACCAGGGTGGTGTCACGCACCGGGTCCATGCGGGTGGTGATGGCCCAGATCACTTCTTGCCAGTTGCGGATGTCCACGTCGTCGTCGGTCACCACGATGAACTTGGTGTACATGAACTGGCGCAAGAAGCTCCAGATGCCAAACATCAGCCGCTTGGCATGGCCGGGGTAGCTCTTCTTGATGCTGACGATGGCCATGCGGTAGCTGCAGCCCTCGGGCGGCAGATAGAAGTCCACGATCTCCGGAAACTGCTTTTGCAGGATGGGCACGAACACTTCATTCAGCGCCACACCCAGCATCGCCGGCTCGTCAGGCGGCTTGCCGGTGTAGGTGGAGTGGTAGATCGGGTCCTTGCGACGGGTCAGGCGGTTGATCTCGAAGACCGGGAACCAGTCCTGTTCGTTGTAATAGCCGGTGTGGTCGCCGAACGGGCCCTCGAGTGCATATAGATAGCCGCCGACTTCTTTCATCGCCACGCCGTGAGCGCTCACCCCTGTAAAACCTTTGGCGGCCGTGGGGATGTGCCCCTCCAACACGATCTCGGCACTGGCCGGGGCTTGCAGCATCACGCCCGCATCACCCACGGCGGTGTCGACCACTTCCGTGCGGCTGCCTCGCAGCAGGCCTGCGAATTGGTACTCCGACAAGCTGTCGGGCACCGGCGTCACCGCACCCAGGATGGTGGCCGGGTCGGCACCCAGAGCCACCACGATCGGGAAGGGCTGGCCCGGGTTGGCCAGAGCGAAATCGCGGAAATCGAGCGCCCCGCCCCGGTGAGCCAGCCAACGCATGATCACCTGCCGCGGGCCGATGACCTGCTGCCGATAGATGCCGAGGTTTTGCCGCTTGCGTGGGTTGGCCCCGTTTTGCGGCCCGCGTGTGATCACCAGGCCCCACGTGATCAAGGGGGCCACGTCGCCCGGCCAGCAGGTCTGGATGGGCAGCGCGCCGAGATCGACCTCGCTGCCTTCCAACACCTCTTCTTGGCAGGCAGCGCGGCGCACCGAAATGGGTTTCATGTCCCACAAGGCCTTGGCCATTTGTAACAACTTGCCCGCATCCTTGAGCCCTTTGGGCGGCTCCGGCTCCTTCAGGCTGGCCAGCACGCGACCTACGTCGCGCAGCTCATTTACCTCTGTAGCACCCATGCCGAGGGCGACTCGACGTGTCGTCCCAAAGAGATTCGTCAAGGTAGAAATTTTGTAACCGACGGGGTTCTGAAACCACAGCGCCGGCCCGCCCGCGCGCAGCACTCGGTCGCTGAGCGCTGTCATTTCAAGCCGCGCCGATACAGGCTCTGCGATCCGTTTGAGCTCGCCAGACCGCTCCAGGCCCATCATAAAGTCACGCAAATCTCGATATTTCATGCTTTTTGGTTATGAACAATGAGCTCGTAATGCTTGACTGGCATGGATGCATCTTCCAGAATCCGCCCGCACCTGACGTCGATCAGGGATTACCCGCGCCACTCTCACCTGAGAGCCCCAGGCGCAACGCTGCCGATCCGCGGCCCTTTTCGTCGCGGATTATCACTGTCGCATTCCACTGCAAGCGCCTTCGGGACGGCATCAGGAGGGACAGAGAAGAAAGGAGTGACATGACAGCGCTTCAGAAATTGATCTCTCAACTGGATACCGGGCGCCAAACGGCTGCCCGCTCCAGCACTGTGTTCTTGCGTGACGTAGGCCACGGCCTGCTGGAAGTCAGCCACAACACCCTGGCCCTGGTCGGGCTGCTGCTGGTGTCGGTGCTGGTCTTCGTGAGCAGTCAGCGGGATTTGCGCCACACCGTGGAGCAGCGCACCCTGAGCTGGCTGCAAGACCGCCACCAAGCTCGCACCGTCGGTACGCCGGAGGCCCTGGCCGAGCTGGGTGAGCCTGACGCCATCGCCCGCGCCACCGCTTACGACCCCAAGGACCTGACCCGCCAGCAGGCGGCCGTGGCGATCTGGCTCTCGCGACGTTACCGCGTGGCCCCTGAGCCGGTGAGCCGACTCGTCAAGGAAGCCTGGACAGTGGGCGCCCGGGCCGGGCTGGACCCGACCTTGATCCTCGCCATCATGGCCATTGAATCGAGCTTCAACCCGTTTGCCCAGAGCCCGGTCGGTGCCCAGGGGCTGATGCAGGTGATGACGCAGATCCACGACGACAAGTACGAGCCGTTCGGTGGCAACCACGCCGCCTTCGACCCCGTGACCAACTTGCGCGTGGGGGTGCAGGTGCTCAAGGAGTGCATAGCGCGTGCCGGCAGCATCGAAGCCGGCCTGCGCTACTACGTGGGCGCCGCCAACCTGACCGATGATGGCGGTTATGCCGGCAAGGTGCTGGCCGAGCAGGAGCACCTGCGTCAGATTGCCGCTGGCAAGGTGATCTCGGTCACGGCGCCGCTGATTGCGCCTGCCACCCCGGTGACCCTGCCGGCCACGCTCACGGGGCCGGATGTCGACACCCAGCCCGTGCCGACAGCTGACAAGCCTGCCACCGAGCAGGTCGCGCTGCTGCGCTGACCCTTCGATCGGGTGTACCGCGCGCAGGCCGCGGCGGTACACTTCCCCTCGCTGCGCAACTGGCGATGGGGCCCCTGGAAACTTCCACGGTGCCTGAGGTGGTGAACCACTGGGGAGCGCAGCCCGACCCGCGTTTGTGACATTGAGCGGGGTCGGTTCAGCCGTTCGCCTGGGCAGCCCTGAAGCCGCATCCCGATGCGGCTCGTCGAGGGACTTCTGACACAGAGGACTGCCACATGTTCGACCGCGCCCAATCCACCCTTTCCCACATCGACCCCGAGATCTGGTCCGCCATACAGAGCGAGAACCAGCGGCAGGAAGACCACATCGAGCTGATCGCCTCGGAGAACTACACCTCTTCGGCCGTCATGGCCGCCCAGGGCAGCCAGCTCACCAACAAGTACGCCGAGGGCTACCCCGGCAAGCGCTACTACGGTGGCTGTGAATACGTCGACGTGGTCGAGCAGCTGGCCATCGACCGTCTGAAGCAGCTCTTCGGCGCCCAGTTCGCCAACGTGCAGGCCAATTCGGGCTCGCAAGCCAACCAGGCGGTGTTCTTCGGCCTGCTGCAGCCCGGCGACACCATCCTCGGCATGAGCTTGGCCGAAGGCGGCCACCTCACCCACGGCATGCCGCTCAACATGAGTGGCAAGTGGTTCAAGGTGGTGAGCTACGGCCTCGACGCCCAGGAAGCCATCGACTACGACGCGATGGAGCGCCTAGCCCATGAGCACAAGCCCAAGTTGATCATCGCCGGCGCCTCGGCCTACAGCCTGCGCATCGACTTCGAGCGTTTCGCCAAGGTGGCCAAGGCCGTAGGCGCGTATTTCATGGTCGACATGGCGCACTACGCTGGCTTGATCGCCGCCGGCGTCTACCCCAACCCCGTGCCGCACGCCGACGTGGTGACCTCCACCACCCACAAGAGCCTGCGCGGCCCGCGCGGCGGCATCATCGTGATGAACGACGAAG
>JACMKJ010000080.1 GCA_014380155.1 Rhizobacter sp.
CTGGCCGCGGCGCTGACGCTGGGCGCGGCGGGCGTGGTCATGGGCACCCGCTTTTACGCCACCGCCGAGGCCGCAGGCTTTGCGGCGGCCAAGGAGCGAATCGTGGCCGCCAGCGGTGACGACAGCCAGCGCAGCATCGTGTTCGACATGTCGCGCCGCAAGGTCTGGCCTGCGCCTTACACCGGCCGCTGCCTGCAAAACGATCACCTGCGCCGCTGGAGCGGGCGTGAGCTGGAGCTGCTGCGCGAGCAGGCCGACGTGGCCGAGGGTTATGCCGCCGCCCGCGCAGCGGGTAACTTCGACACCGCCGCCGTGATCGCGGGCGAGTCTGCCGGCCTGATCCACGACCTGCCGAGCGTGGCCGAGCTGATGCCGCGCATCATCGGCACAGCGGTGGCGCAACTGCGCCAGGCGCAATCATTCATCTCATGACATAGAAACGAAAGAGAACCATGCCATTCGTGAACATCCAAATCACCCGCGAAGGCGCCACGCCCGAGCAGAAAGCCGAGCTGATTGCCGGCGTGACCGAGCTGCTGGTGCGCGTGCTCAACAAGAACCCGGCCACCACCTTCGTGATCATCGACGAGGTCGACACCGACAACTGGGGCATCGGCGGCAAGCCCGTCACCGAGTTGCGCCGATTGGCAAAGACGCCACCCACCTGAGCAAAAAAAAGGCCGGCAAGTGCCGGCCTGGCTGTCAGCGGATCAAAAGATCATTCAGGCCGCACGGGCGATGTCGCGCAAGCGCTTGATCTGGTCATGGTTGGCTTGCACGCCCAGCTGCTGGCGGGCGATCACGGCACGCACGGCCTCCGGCAAGCCTTCGTCGCGCAAGGCAGCTCGGTAGCGCCCCAGCGCCGCGTCTTCACCGCGCTCGCATTCCTCGAGCATGGCTTCGTCGCTGTAGCCCGCCAGCGAGCCGCGCACCGCCACCCAGCCGCGGTGCAAGGCCCCGCTGGTGCTGCCGTCGGTCTCGGCCTTGCCGCCATAGTCGGAGACCATGGTCTGCAGTTCGCTGGCCGCAGCCCGGCACTCTGTTGCGCGGGTGGTGAACAGCTGCTGCAGGTCGGTTGAGGTGACGTGCTTGGCGCAGGCGCTGAACCCGAGTTCACCGTCCTTGGAGGTTTCGATCAAGTCGTTGAGGGTGTCGATGATGTCGTCGTTGCTCATGGGGTTTCCTTTCATGGTCGACGCAGGAGGCGCCGCGTTGCATGTCAGGCCCTGATGTCTGCCGGCGGGTTGGCCGGTCTGGCACACCAGAACCAGAACCCCATGGTGGCCATGACACTTGGCATTGGCTGTAGGACAAGGCCCCAGCTGCAGGTCGGCGACCTGCGGCAATCCGCCCTCATCGCCGCACGAGAAATGCAAACACGCCGTCGATGGCCTGTTGCTGGTCTTCGCGAAGGGTCTCTCGCGAGAGCTTCACCACCTCGAAGCCGTGTTGACGCGCCAGTTCACGCAGGTAACTCTCTGCATGCGCATAACGCAGGCTCGGCAGCAACTCGAAGGAGCGGGCCTCGGGGCTGGCCACTTCGGCGGAAAAGCAGAACAGGCCGCCTTGCAGCATCACCGCAGCCACCGCCGCGAAGACAGGCGACAGTTCACCGATGTAGATGAACACGTCGGCCGCCAGCACCAGGTCGTGGCGCTCGTGGGCGTGTTGCAGGTGTTCGGTGACGTCGGCGTGCACGAGGTGGTCGTAAACACCACGAGCCCTCGCCTGGTCGATCATCTGGGACGACAAGTCCACCCCGACGAGCCGGTCAACCAGGGGCTTCACCAGCGGGCCGCACAGGCCGGTGCCACAACCCAGGTCGAGTGCCGAGCTGAAGCGGCCCGCATGCAATCGGGGCAGCGTCTGGGCCAGCACCTCGTGGGCGCGGTAGTGCAAAGCCTGCACCACGTGCTGCTCGAACTGGTTGGCGTAAGCGTCGAACAGCGCTTCGACGTACACCCGCGGCGAGGTCGTGGGCGAGGGCTGCGCGCCGAGTGCTGCCAGGTAGTAGCCGATCAGCTCGGCGTCAGCGCCATGCGCCAGCGCCTGGCGGTACGCCTGCTCGGCCTCGCCCGCACGGCCGAGCTCGCGCAAGATGTCTCCCCGCGCACACCAGGCCGGCGCGTGGCCGTGGTTGAGGGCCAACAGGCGCTCGAAGGCGGGCAACGCGTGTTCGGGTCGGCCCAGCTCCAGCAAGGCTTTGGCGCGGTGCAGCCAGGCGTCGGCGTTGTCGGGTTCGACGGCCAGCACCTGGTCGGCGGCGTCGAGCGCCGCTTGTGGGCGACCCAGCTTGAGCCGTGTGGCGGCGAGGTTCACGAGCGTCGACACCCGCCCCGGCAGCAAAGCCAGCGCCGCTTCGAAATGAGCATGCGCCGGCAGGTACTGGCCCGCCTCGAAACAGGCGAGCCCGGTCTGGAATTGCAGCTTGGCTTGTTCGAACGGTGTGTCGGGCATGGGGCCGGATTATCCCGGCCCCTCCCTGAACCAGGAAGTCGCCACCGACGGCACGTGGGGCAAACGTGCATGCACAGCGGCCAGAGCACTGGTTACGCTGCAAGCGACGGGATCCGCCTGCAGCTTGTGGCGCTGCTCAGAACGAAAGGCAAAGCGATGAATGCACTGCGAGTTCTGATGCTTGCTGCGGCCGGCATGGCCCTTATTTCCTTGCCGGCCAGCGCGCAAAACTACCCCACGCGCCAGATCACCTGGGTCGTGCCTTTCACGCCCGGCGGCGTCACCGACACCACCTCGCGCGCCATCTCCAAGAAGATGGGCGAGGTGTTGGGCCAGAGCTTCGTGGTGGAAAACCGCCCCGGTGTCGGCGGCTCCCTCGCCACCGAACAAGTGGCCAAGGCCGCACCCGATGGCTACACCGTGCTGTTCGGCACCTCGGGCACGATGGCCGCCAACCTCGCGCTGTACAAGAACCTCAAGTACGAGCCGCTGAAAGACTTCATCCCGGTGCACGGCATGTTCATGTCGCCCACCGTACTGGTGGTCGAAGCCTCGCGGCCCTACAAGACCATGCTCGAGCTCATCGACTTCGCCAAAGCCAACCCGGGTGTCTTGAACTACGGCTCGGCTGGCCCCGGCACCGGCACGCACCTCACGAGCGAGATGGTGCAGACCAAGACCGGCACCAAGATGACCCATGTGCCGTACAAGGGCAGCCAGCCGGCACTGCAAGACCTGCTCGGTGGGCGCCTGGACCTGATGTACGACTACACCGTCACCCTGCTGCCGCACATCAAGTCGGGCCGGCTGCGCGCGCTGGCCGTGATGGGGCCGAAGCGCCTGCCCGCACTGCCCGACGTGCCGACCATTGCCGAGGCAGGGTTCCCCGGGCTCGAGTCGAGCAGCTGGTCGGGCATCGTGGTTCCGGCCGGCACGCCCGAGGCCGTGGTCAAGAAGCTGGCGCAGGCGATGAACTCCGCACTCACCGACCCGGCCGTGATCGCGCCCTTCGAGCAGATCGGCAGCCAGCCGCTGGTGGGTTACGACGAGGTGAGGTTCAAGGCCTTCATTGCCGACGAAATCCGCAAGTGGGCCGAGGTGGTGCGCGTGTCGGGTGCCACGCTGAACTGACGCATGCGCTCAGCGGTAGCGGTTGACCTCGATCTCGGGCACGGCAGCGCCCTGGTTGCCCCAGGCGTTGCGCACGTAGCTCAGCACAGCGGCGGTCTCGGCGGAGTTCAACACGTTGGCAAACGGCGGCATGCCGTAGGGCCTCGGGTTGCCTGCCGTTGATGGCGCAAAGCCGCCTTCGAGCACCACACGCACTAGGTTGGCCGGCAAGGCCAGCGTCACGGCGCGGTTGCCGGCCAGCGCGGGGTAGATGCCGGCCACGCCCTCGCCGTTGTCGCCGTGGCAATCGGCGCAGTGTCGGGTGTAGAGCTTGGCGCCACGGTCCAGCGCAGTGCTGTCGGCCGGTGGCTGCCGCGCTTGCGTGGCGCGTGTGGGCGGCAGGCCCTGGAGATAGACCGCCATCGCACGCAGGTCAGCGTCGGCCAGGTGCCGGGTGCTGCGCCCCACGACTTCGGCCATCGGCCCGAGCACCGAGGCTTGGGGCGTGATGCCGGTCTTCAGCAGGTCGACAACTCTCTGCGCCGGCCACTCGGCCACACCGGCTTCGTGCGGGTCGCTCAGCGAGGGCGCGTACCAGTTCTGCATCGGGATCAGGCCGCCGCCCAGATCGAGGGTGCCACCGGTGGCACCCAGTGCGTTGCGGCTGCCGTGGCAGGCGTTGCAATGGCCCAGGCCCTGCACAAGGTAGGCGCCACGGTTCCACTCGGCCGACTTCGTTGCATCGTTGTTGGCCCGGCTGGGGCTGAAGTACAGCGCCCGCCACACCGCGAGCGCCGGCTGGGTGTCGAAGGGAAAGCGCAGGCTGTGCTCGCGATTGGCTTGCGAGACCGGCTTCAGGCTGCGCAGGTAGGCATAAAGCGAGTCGGCGTCCTGGCGGGTAACCAGCGTGTAGTTGGTGTATGGAAACGCGGGGTACAACAGGCGGCCATCGCGCGAGCGGCCGTTGTGCAACGCGCGCCAGAAGTAGGCAGGTGTCCAGCTGCCGAGCCCGGTGGCCGCATCGGGTGTGAGGTTGGACGAATACACCGTGCCAAAAGGTGTCTCGATCCCACGGCCACCCGAATAAAGCTCACCCCCACGGGCCGTGTGGCAGCCCGCGCAGTTGCCGGCCCGCGCGAGGTATTCACCGCGTGCGATCAGCTCGGGGGTGGTGATGGCCTGCGCGTCGGTGAGCGGGTCTTCGTCGCGCAAGTTGAGTGCGATCACCGCAGCGCTTGGCAGCACCACGACAAGGAGCGCGATCCACATGACGCGCTTCACGGCTTGGCCTCCACGCCGCCGCAAGGCAGGGGCAACGGTGCGGGCAATGCGCTCACCGCCTTGGTGTCGGCAGGGAGCGGCTGGGCCGCGAGCCACTGCGACAGCGCTGCCACGTCGTCCGCGTTCAGCGACCGCGCGATCTGCGCCATGCAGTCAGGCGACTGGGCGCGGCGGCTGCCGGTTTGCCATGCACCGAGTTGCGCGTTGAGGTAATCACGCGGAAGGCCCAGCAGGCCGGGGATGGCCGGCGCCAGGCCGGTGAGCGCAGGGCCATGGCACTGAACGCAGGCCGGAATGCGCCGGTTGCTGTCGCCAAGAAGGGCCAGCGACTCGCCCCGCTTCAATGTCTCGGCCGTGGCGGTGGCTGATTGAGGTGGTGGGGAAGGCAGGTCGAGCGAAGCGAAGTAGACCGCCATCTCCTGCAGGTAGGCGTCACTCAGCGGGTCGATCAGCCGCACCATCGGCTGGTACTGGCGACGGCCGTCGCGAAAGTTGAGCAACTGGTGGTACAGGTAGCCTGCAGGCTTGCCGGCAATGCGCGGCTGGTAGCCATCGCTGGCCGCCCGCCCCTGCGCACCATGGCAGCCGGTGCAGGCTTGCACGCGCTGCGCGATGCTGTCTTCGGCTTTCGGGGCCGCTCGAAGGCTGACCGAAGCGGTCATCAACAAACACAGCAGACCAACGTGCAGCATATGAATCAAGCCGGTGCAGCCACCAGCGTCAGGCGGGTGATTTCAGAAGGCGCGCCAAACCGTTTGGGCGGCCCCCAGTATCCGGTACCTCGGCTGGTGTAGACCCACAAGCGCTTCAGTTTGTGCAGGCCGGCGGTGAACGGCTGCTGCAAGGGCACGAACAGGTTCCACGGGAAGAACTGCCCGCCATGGGTGTGGCCCGACAGCTGCAATTGAAAGCCTGCACGCTCGGCCGCCTCTGCACTGCGCGGCTGGTGTGCGAGCAACACGTGCATCGCTGCATGGGCTGGCGCTCCCGCCATCGCAGCCTGCGGATCGCTGCGGTGCGAGGGGTCGAAGAGATGCGCGCTGTAGTCGGCCACACCCGCGACGACCAGCGGCGCGCCGCTATGCTGCAGCACGGTGTGTTCGTTCATCAGCACCTGGATACCCAGGCGGCGCAGCTCGGCGATCCAGGCGTGGGCACCTGAGTAGTACTCATGGTTGCCAGTGACGAAAAAGGTGCCGTGCCGCGAGACCAGTCCACCCAGCGGGGCCACGTGCGGCGACAGGTCACGCACGCTGCCGTCGACCAGGTCACCGGTCACCGCCACCATGTCGACTTGCATGCCATTGACCGCATCGACGATGGCCTGGAGGTACGGGCCCTTGATGGTGGGGCCGACATGGATGTCGCTGATCTGCGCGATGGTGAAACCCTGCAGTGCCAGCGGCAGGCCATGGATCGGCACCTCGACCGCCACGATGGCCGCACGGCGACGGGCGTTCACGAAACCCCACAGCGTGACCCCTCCAGCCAGCACGGGCACGGCCCGGGCCGTCCAGAAGGCGAAGCCGTCAACCGCAAAGGCACTCGCCAGCAGCAGGGCCGCGTCGCGCAGCACGGTCAAGACGAGGAGCGACGAGAACAACCCCATGAAGACAAAACCGGCCCAGGCGGCCGCCTCGGACATCGAACGCCGGCGGATCAGGCGCCGCGCGAGAAAGCCCAGCGGCATCAGCAGCGTCGACAGCAACAGCACGGCACCCAGCAGCCAGGCTGCCCAAGGCGCGTCGAGGTCGGGAATGAGCCGCCAGCCGATGTACAGGTGCAGCAGGCCGACGATGAAGGTCAAAGGCAAGAACGGCATGGGAATACGCCGAGGCGCAAAGCGAAGAGGCGTAGATGCGCCTGACCAGGCGCCGTTCAATGAGCGGGCACAAAAAAGCCCCAACGGGTGGGGCTTCTTGCAAGGCTGTGTGGAGGAGTCGGAGGGATTCGAACCCTCGATTCGCTTTTAAGGCGAATACTCCCTTAGCAGGGGAGCACCTTCGGCCACTCGGTCACGACTCCAGCACGACGCGGCATTCTAGTTCAGAACTGCCGTCGATCAGGTGGTCTCTTGCTCCAGGTCGAAAGCTTTGTGCAACGCACGGACTGCCAGCTCCATGTACTTCTCGTCGATCACCACGCTGGTCTTGATCTCGCTGGTGGTGATCATCTGGATGTTGATGCCTTCTTCGCTCAGGCAACGGAACATCTTGCTGGCCACGCCCACGTGCGAGCGCATGCCGATGCCCACGATGCTGACCTTGCAGATCTTGGCGTCGCCCATCACCTGCGCGGCGCCGGTGTGCGGCAACACGGTGTTCTTCAACACATCGAGCGTGCGGGCGTAGTCGTTGCGGTGCACGGTGAACGAGAAGTCGGTCTTGCCATCGTGCGAGACGTTCTGGATGATCACGTCGACGTCGATGTTGGCATCGGCCACCGGGCCGAGGATCTGGTACGCGATGCCGGGCTTGTCGGGCACGCCGAGCACGGTGACCTTGGCTTCATCGCGGTTGAAGGCGATGCCTGCGACAACAGCTTGTTCCATTTTTTCGTCTTCCTCAAAAGTGATCAGGGTGCCGGAGCGGGCTTCTTCGTCGATGTTGATGTCCCAGGGCGTGAAACTCGACAGCACGCGCAGCGGCACGCGGTACTTGCCGGCAAACTCGACCGAACGAATCTGCAGCACCTTGGAGCCCAGGCTCGCCATCTCGAGCATTTCTTCGAAGCTCACCGTGTGCAGGCGGCGCGCCTCGGGCACGATGCGCGGGTCGGTGGTGTAGACACCGTCGACGTCGGTGTAGATCAGGCATTCGTCGGCCTTCATCGCCGCCGCGACGGCCACGGCCGAGGTGTCGGAGCCGCCACGGCCAAGCGTGGTCACGTTGCCTTGCGCGTCGATGCCCTGGAAACCGGTGATAACGACCACCTTGCCCGCCGCCAGGTCGGCACGCACGCGGCTGTCGTCAATGCTCTGGATGCGGGCCTTGGTGAACGAGCTGTCGGTGGCGATGGGCACCTGCCAGCCGGCATAGCTCACGGCTTGCATGCCCTCGGCCTGCAGCGCGATCGACAGCAAGCCGACAGACACCTGCTCGCCGGTGGCCGCAATGGCATCGAGCTCACGCAGGATGTCGTCAGACGCCAGCTCGGGCGAGAGCTCCTTGGCCAGGCCCAGCAGGCGGTTGGTTTCGCCGCTCATGGCGGAAGGCACGACGACCATCTGGTGACCGGCGCGGGCCCATTTGGCCACGCGCTTGGCCACATTGCGAATGCGCTCCGTGGAGCCCATGGAGGTGCCGCCGTATTTATGAACGATGAGTGCCATGAGGAGGTAGCCGCGGAAATGAGCGGAAGTGGAAACAGGAGCTGCGCCGCAACGCAGAACCGCGGATTTTAGCCACTGCGCCAATGCAGGATCAGTTGGGGCTGGCCGGGCAAGGCCAGAACCCGCGCGTCCACCCCCAAACCGGGCACGAAGACCAGTTGGCCGCCGCTGTAGACCAGCGGGCCCTTGCGTTCCCAGTCGGGGATGCCGACGTCCTGGTACTGCTTCTTCAAGCTGCGCGCCGGTCGACCGATGCCGGCCTGGAACTGTTCGCCCCCTTCGCGAGGCCGCAACTCCAGGTGGGCCAACCAGGCCAGCGGCACGCCGCCCTCTTTCACACGCGTTGCGACCAGTTCACCGCCCCAGCCCGCCGGAGCGAAACGACCGGCGCGAAGAATGCGCAACGAGGATTGACGTGCCGCATCGACCACCGGCACTGGCGCATCCGCGGTGAACAGCAAACGGCCTCGATGGCGGCGCAACACACCTCCCGGCAACTCCCATTGGGCCGGGCCCGTGCCGGGCAGTTCGTGCGCCAGCCGCTGCACCAGGCTGGCAGCCGCACTGCGCCCTGACACGGCCTTCAACCATGCGCGCAACACTTGGGTCTGGCGCGCTTCGCTCAAGCCACGCCAGGATTTGATGTTCAAACCGGCTTCGGTCGAGACCAGCGCCATGTCCATCAATGCCAGTTCGGCCAGGCATGCCAAGGCCTCGCCGGCCCACGTCGCGGCGTCCGCCAGACTCGCCTCGGCCTGCGGAAATGCCTGGCTCAACGCAGGCCAGACACGCAACCTCAGTCGGTTGCGTGCAAAGCGCGCATCTTCGTTGCTGTCATCGTCGACATAACGCAGGCGGTGCCGCCGCACATAGGCTTCGATGGCCTCGCGCGGATGACTCAGCCACGGGCGCAGCCAGGTGATGCCATCGCGCTCCACCTCACGCGGCATTCCCGCGAGGCCAGCCACGCCCGCGCCACGCAAGGCCTGCAGCAGCAGGGTTTCGGCTTGGTCGCGTTGATGGTGGGCCAGCAACACGATGTGTGCTCCCGCCTCGATTGCCATGTGGCGCAAGGCGCGGTAACGCGCCTGCCGAGCCCAGGCTTCGATGCTGTCGCCCGCTGGCGGGCGCTCGGTCAGTCGGTGAGTCAACAAGCGCAGCGGCAAACCTTGTTGGGCCCACCGTGTGCACTGCGCCTGCGCATGAGCCAACCAATCGTCGGCATGCGGGCTCAACCCATGGTGCACATGCAAGGCCACCACCTGCACACCCTGCCCTGCCGCAGCGAGTGCGGTGGCATGGAGCAAGGCGGTGGAATCGCGACCGGCGCTGTAGGCCACCGCGATGCAGTGAGAAGACTCAGCGGTCGCTGGTGTCGGTGTAGCGGCCATAGGACTGCAAGCGTTCATAGCGCCGTTGCAGCAGTTCCTTGGGCTTGAGGTCGCTCACCTGGCGCAGCGCGTCGTTGAGCGCACGCTTGAGGTAGGCCGCCATCTGCTTATGGTCGCGGTGGGCGCCGCCCACCGGCTCGTTGACAATCTTGTCGACCAGGCCCAGCGCCTTCAGGCGGTGGGCGGTGATGCCGAGTGCATCGGCGGCGTCGGACGCCCGCTCGGCCGTGCGCCACAGGATCGATGCACAACCTTCCGGCGTGATCACAGAATAGACCGAGTACTGCAGCATCAGCACCTGATCACCCACACTGATGGCCAGCGCGCCACCCGAACCACCCTCACCGATGATGGTGACGATGATGGGCACTTCGAGCTGTGCCATCTCGAAGATGTTGCGGCCGATGGCCTCGGACTGGCCGCGCTCTTCAGCACCGATGCCGGGGTAGGCCCCGGGGGTGTCGACCAGCGTGAACACCGGCAAGCCGAACTTCTCGGCCAGCTTCATCAGGCGCAAGGCCTTGCGGTAGCCCTCGGGCCGCGACATGCCGAAGTTGCGCGCGGCGCGCTCCTTGGTGTCCCGCCCTTTCTGGTGACCGATCACCATGCAGGCCTGGCCGTTGAAACGCGCGAGGCCGCCCACGATGGACTGGTCGTCGGCGAAGTGGCGGTCGCCGCGCAGCTCTTGAAAGTCGGTGAAGACCTCGTTGATGTAGTCCATCGCATACGGTCGCTGCGTGTGCCGCGAGATCTGCGTGACTTGCCAGGGGGTCAGGCTGGAGTAGATGTCCTTGACGAGCTGCTGGCTCTTCTTGCTCAGCCGATCGATCTCTTCCGAGATGTCGACGGCCGATTCGCTTTGCACGTAACGCAGCTCTTCGATCTTGGTTTCGAGCTCGGCAATGGGCTGCTCGAACTCTAGGAAGTGTCTTTTGCTCATCCGGCTGAAGTCCTGGGTTGATGGAGGCGCTGAGGGCATCTCCATATGAGGCAGAAACGAGCTCTCAATACGCTACAGGCAGGGGGTCGAGGCTGCGCCAAATGTACCATGTGGCCACCGAGCGAAAAGGCGCCCAAGCGTCTCCCACTTCACGTGCTTCAGCCCTCGAAACAGGCTCCCCGCTGAAGTAGTTGACGCTGATGCCCTTGATCAAACCCACGTCGTCGAGCGGCAGCACATTGGGCCGCATCAGATGGAAGATCAGGAACATCTCGGCCGTCCAGCGGCCGATGCCGCGAATGGCGACCAGTTCCTCGATGATGGCTTCGTCGTCCATCTGCTGCCACTGTCTGACGTGCACCGTGCCGGCCTCGAAGTGGCGGGCCAGGTCGAGCAGGTATTCGACCTTGCGAGCCGACAGGCCAGCCTCGCGCATTCGGGCAGGCTCGATCGCGCCCACAGCGCCTGGCACCACCCGCATCGGGTCGCCATCGACCAGGGCCGCAAAACGATCCCACACGGCCTGAGCCGCTTTCACCGAGATCTGCTGGCCCACGATGGAACGTGCCAGCGTGGTGAAGGCGTCCCCACGGCTTTGCAGGCGGCCTTCGCCTTGAGGGATCAGCTTGCGCATCACACGGTCGCGCTTGGCGAGGTGCTTGCACGCCTCTTCCCAATAATCGGGGCTTGCAGTGCGCACCGGGTCAGCCCTTCGTCCAGGTCGTGCCTTGCGGCGAGTCCTGCAGCACGATGCCCTGCGCTAGGAGGTCTTTGCGGATCTGGTCGGCAAGCGCAAAGTTGCGCTCGCCCTTGGCCGCAGCGCGGTCCTCGATCCGGGCCTGGATCGCCGCGTCGTCGACGCCACTGCCTGCTTGCAAGTAAGCACGCGGGCTCTGTTGCAGCACATTGAGCGTCGCACCCAGGCTCTTGAGCAGCGCCGCCAGTTCAGGCGAGCGCGTGCGGTTGACTTCGCCTGCTAGTTCGAAGAGCACGGCCACCGCTTCGGGCGTGCCGAAGTCGTCGTTCATCGCGTCGCGGAAGCGCGCGGCCTGAGGCTGCTCCCAATCAACGGGTGTGGCCGGCACGTCAAGATCAACCAGCGCGGTGTAAAGGCGGCGCAGCGCGTTGCGGGCGTCGTCGAGATTGACGTCGCTGAAATTGAAGGGGCTGCGGTAGTGCGCGCGCAGCATGAAGAAGCGAATGGTCTCGCCGTCGTAGCGCTCGAGCACCTCGCGAATGGTGAAGAAATTGCCCAAGGACTTGGACATCTTCACGTGGTCGACATTCAACAAACCGTTGTGCGCCCAAACCCGCGCGGGCGGCTTGCCGCTCGCACCCTCGCTCTGCGCGATCTCGTTCTCGTGGTGCGGAAACTGCAGGTCGGCGCCGCCGCCGTGCAGGTCGAACTGCTCGCCGAGCAAGGCACAGCCCATAGCCGAGCACTCGATGTGCCAACCCGGGCGCCCGTTGCCGTAGATCGATGCGTATTTCGCATCTTCGGGTTCGCCGGGTTTGGCAGCCTTCCAGAGCACGAAGTCGAGCGGGTCTTGTTTGCCGTCGAGCACCGCCACCCGTTCGCCCGAGCGCAGCTCGTCGATCGACTTGCCCGACAGCTGGCCGTAGTTGGGGAACTTGCGCACCGCGTAGTTCACGTCGCCGTTGTCGGAGCGGTACGCCAGGCCCTTGGCCTCGAGAGCGCCAATCATCGACAGCATCTGCGGCACATACTCGGTGGCACGCGGCTCATGCGTCGGCCGGGCAATACCGAGCGCGCCCAGATCCTGGTGCATGGCTTCGATCATCTCGTCGGTGAGTTCACGCAGCGAGATGTTGCGCTCGAGCGCGCGCTTGATGATCTTGTCGTCGATGTCGGTCACGTTGCGCACGTAAGTGACGCGGTAACCCATCGCACGCAGCCAACCGTAGATCAGGTCGAACGCCACCATCATGCGGGCATGCCCCACGTGGCAATAGTCGTAGATGGTGATGCCGCACACGTACATGCGCACGTGATTCGGCTCGATCGGAACAAACACCTCGGTCTGCCGCGTCAAGGTGTTGAAGATGCGCAAGGTCATCGGAAAGTATGGGGTGGGGTCGCTCGGGGGCCGTTAACCTGGCATGCGACCGGACAGCGCCGCCGGCCTGCTGGGGGTGCTGCACGCAGTGAGCAACGCGTCTGTCAAAGGGTTGTTGGCAGTGGGGCTGCGATACAATTTTGTGAGTATAGCGGCCCGCCCTCTCGCTCTGTTGACGCGGCCTGCCACCTCCTCCAGCGCCTCGGCAAGAGCACGCTTGCAACCCACCTCAGGATGTTGATGCTCCGCACACGCACTTCGTTGATTGGCCTGTTTGTCGCGGGCTTGATGGCCACCGCCACCGCAGCCCGGGCCGACGAGTACGCCGATGTCGATCGCCTGTTTGGCGCGGGTCAGTTTGCCGAGGCGGTGCAAAAGGCCGACCAGTTTCTCGCCTCCAACCCACGCGATGCGCGCATGCGTTTTCTCAAGGGGCTGGTGCTGTCAGAGCAAGGCCGCCCGGTCGAAGCCACCGCGGTGTTCGTCAAGCTGACCGAAGACTTTCCCGAGCTGCCCGAGCCCTACAACAATCTGGCGGTGCTCTACAGCAAGCAAGGCCAGTACGACCAGGCTCGCCGCTCCCTCGAAGCCGCCATCCGCACCAACCCGAGCTACGCCACCGCGTATGAAAACCTGGGCGATGTGTATGCGAAGCTGGCCAGCCAGGCCTACTCGAAGGCTCTGCAGATCGACGGCGGCAACACGGCCAAGGTGAGCCCGAAGCTCGCGATGATCCGCGACCTGTTTGCGCCCAAGTCGATCGCCTTGGCGGCCAACACGCCCACCAAGACCACGCCGATGGCCGCGACGCCCGCCGCCAAACCGGCTGCGCCGCCCGTCGTGGCAGCCGTCACGCCCAAACCCGCGCCGGTCGACACCCCCCCGAAACCTCCTTCCAAACCCGCAGCTCCCGCTGGCGCCGAAGACCCCCAAGCCGCCGCCCTCGCCTGGGCAACCGCCTGGAGCCGCAAGAACATCGACGCCTACTTCGCCGCCTACACCCCCGACTACAACGGTGGCCAGTCGCGCAAGGTGTGGGAAGGCGAGCGCCGTGCGCGTATCTTGGGCAAACGCAGCATCGCCGTGGCCTTGTCTGACTTCGAGACCAAGGTGCAGGGCGACAAGGCCGTGGTTCAGTTTCGCCAGAGCTACAGCGCCGACGCCTTGAAGGTGTCCAGCCGCAAGAAGCTGGAGATGATCAAGGTGTCAGGGCGCTGGCTGATCCAGAAGGAAAGCACGGGGTCGTGATCACCGCGTGGCTTGTCAATGCGCGTCGTCGCCTGCCTCGCGAATTGACCGCTGTGGCGGTCGCCGTGCTGTGCGGGGTCGCGTTCACGCCCGCGCTGAGCGCTGCGGCCAAGCCCAGGCCTGCGGCCGTATCGCAAGGCTCGCCGGAAGCGCGGCTGCTCGAGGTCTATCGACTGCTAGGTGCCGGTGACAGCCGACAGGCCCTCGTCAAGGCCGAAAGCCTCGCGCGCGACGTTCCCAACTTTCAACTCGCCCAACTGGTCTACGGCGACTTGCTGCTGACGCGGCGCGGCAAACTCGACGCGGTGGCCGTGCCGCCATCCGAACTGCCAGCTTCAGCCGCTGCGCAGTGGAGCCAGCTTCGCCAGGAAGCCACCTTGCGGCTGGCTGCGCTCACCGAGCGCCCGCCTGAAAACGCAGTGCCGCGCCAGTTCATCGACATCCCGCCGAGCACGCGCCACGCCATTGCAGTGGATGCGAGCCGCTCGCGCATGTACTTGTTCGTCAACAACGAACACGGCCTGAGGCTGGTGTCCGACCACTACGTGTCACTCGGCAAACTGGGCATGGACAAGAAGGAACAAGGCGACCAGCGCACACCGCTGGGCGTGTACTTCGTCACCAGCCGGCTTGGCGGCGCGCAGCTGAAAGACTTCTACGGCCCCGGCGCTCTAGAGCTCAACTACCCGAACGAATACGACCGCCGCCGTGGCAAGACCGGCAGTGGCATCTGGCTGCACGGTGTGCCACCGCAAAACTTCGCGCGCACGCCGCAAAGCACCGACGGTTGTGTGGTGCTCGCCAACGAAGACATCAGCCATCTGCTGCGCGACGTGTCCCCGCGCCGCACCCCTGTCGTGATCGCCACTCGCATCGACTGGGTGGCGCCAGGCCAGTTGGACAAAGAGCGCGGCATGGCACGGGCGCTGGTCGAGCAATGGCGCCAGGCCCGGTCGGGCGGCGACGTGACCAAGCTGCTCGGCTTTTACTCTCCGCAGTTTTCGAGCGGCACCGCTGACCTGGCCCAATGGGCCAAGATCCTCGACAAGGAAGTGAACGCCGGGCGCGGCCGCGAGTCGGAGCTGAAGGAACTCTCCATCCTGGCTTGGCGCGACACGAGCGAGGTGTTGATCGTGACCTTTGGCGAGGTGCTCAAAGGTCAACTCACCGGCCCGATGAAGCGCCAGTACTGGGGCAAGGAGGGTGGACAATGGAAGATATTCTTCGAAGGAGTGATCGGATGACAAATACCCGCTGGTTGAGCTTGATGGCGGCCACGCTCATCGGCTTGAGCACAAGCCTGGCCGCACAGGCGCAGAAGGTGAAACTCGCCACCTCTGAAGGCGATATCTTCGTGCAGCTGGACGCTGCCAAGGCGCCGAAGACGGTCGAGAATTTCGTGGCCTACGTGAAAGCCGGCCACTACAACGGCACGGTGTTCCACCGCGTCATCAGCAACTTCATGATCCAGGGTGGCGGCATGACGGCCGACCTGAAAGAAAAGCCCACACGAGCGCCGATCCCGCTGGAGGCCCGCAACGGCCTGAACAACGACCGCGGCACCATCGCCATGGCCCGCACGTCCGACCCCAACTCGGCCACGGCGCAGTTCTTCATCAACGTGAAGGACAACAACTTCCTCAACGCCACGCAGTCGCAAGACGGCAACGGCTACGCCGTGTTCGGCAAGGTCATCGAGGGCATGGAAGTGGTCGACAAGATCCGCGCCGTGCCCACCGCCCCTGGCGACGTTCCCGTGAAACCCGTGACCATCAAGAAGGCCACCCTGGAGAAGTGAAATGAGCAAAACCGTCGAACTGCAAACCAACCACGGCACCATCCGCGTCGAACTCGATGACGCGAAGGCGCCCAAGACCGTCGCCAACTTCATCGCCTACGTCGAGAACGGCCACTACAACGGCACGGTGTTCCACCGCGTGATCAAGGGCTTCATGGTGCAAGGCGGCGGCTTCGAGCCCGGCATGAAACAAAAGCCGACCGTCGAGCCGATCCAGAACGAGGCCAACAACGGCCTAAAGAACGACCACTACACCCTGGCCATGGCGCGCACCAGCGCACCGCACTCGGCATCGGCCCAGTTCTTCATCAACACCACCGACAACGACTTCCTGAACTTCAAGTCGGAGTCGGCCAGCGGTTGGGGCTACGCCGTCTTCGGCAAGGTCGTCGCCGGCAAAGAGGTGGTCGACGCGATCGAAGGCGTGAAGACCGGCAACAAGGGTGGCCACGGTGACGTGCCGCTAGAAGACGTGGTCATCACCCAGGCGACCGTCGTCGCCTGAGCCCGCTTCATGCAGGCTGAAGTGCATGCACCGCCGGCTTGGCGGTGCATCGACTTCATCTCCGACCTGCATCTCGGCGCCGACACGCCCGAGACCTTTGCTGCCTGGGCGGCTTACCTGCAAGGCACGCCGGCCGAGGCGGTGTTCATCCTCGGCGATCTGTTTGAAGTGTGGGTCGGTGACGATGCCCGCCTCGACGGCTTCGAGGCCCACTGCACCGAGGTGCTGGCAACGGCAACGCGGCAGCGCCACATCGCCTTCATGGTCGGCAACCGCGACTTTCTGGTCGGTACGCAGATGCTCAGCGCCTGCGGCATCACCGCCCTGGCCGACCCCTGCGTGCTGAATGCGTTTGGCCAGCGTGTGCTGCTGACGCATGGCGATGCGCTGTGTCTGGCAGACACCGAGTACCAGGCGTTTCGAACCCTGGTGCGCAGCGCGGCGTGGCAAACCGAGTTTCTTTCCAGATCTCTCGAAGCCCGCCGCCGTTTTGCCCGTGATGTGCGCAACCAGAGCGAGATGCGCAAGAAAGACCCGCCCTCCTCGGCCGGCTGGGTCGACATCGACAAGCCCGCCGCGCTGGAGTGGTTGCATCAAGCCCACGCGACAACGTTGATCCATGGTCACACCCACCGCCCGGCCACCGAACCGTTGGGCGCTGGCTGCGTGCGGCATGTACTTTCCGACTGGGACCTCGATCACCCGCCGGTGCGCGCTGAGGTGCTGCGCCTTTCTGCCACCGGTCTGGCGCGCCTGAGTCTGGCCGAGGCGTTGAAGTAGGCCGAATGCTCGACGCACTGCGCCGCTGGCGCAACCGGCGCACCCTGACACGCCGCCCGATCCCCGACGCGCTGTGGCTCGCCACGCTGGCGCGCTTCCCCTTCCTGACCCGCCTCGATGTCGATGACGGCCAGCAGCTGCGCGAGATGAGCACGCTCTTTCTCGACCGCAAAGAGTTCAACGGCGCCCACGACCTGGTGATCACAGATGACATGGCCGTCGCCATCGCCGCGCAAGCCTGCCTGCCCATTCTTCGCCTCGGGTTGGAGTGGTACGACAGCTTCGTCGGCATCGTGGTGCACGCCGACGAGGTCGTCGCGCGCCGCGAGGTGATGGACGAAGACGGCGTGGTTCACCACTACGACGAGCCCCTGTCCGGCGAAGCCATGGAAGGCGGGCCAGTCACGCTTTCATGGCAAGACGTGGCCGACGCCGGCAACTCCGCCGAATGGGGCTACAACGTGGTGATCCACGAATTCGCCCATGTGCTCGACATGCGCGACGGTGAGGCCAACGGCATGCCGGCACTGCCCAGCCGCAGCGCCCAGCTGGAATGGAAGACGATTTTCGAGGCGAACTACGACAGCTTTTGTGCACGAGTTGAAGCAGGCGAAGACACCTTGCTCGACCCCTATGGTGCCGAGGCGCCCAGCGAATTTTTTGCCGTCGCGTGCGAGGCTTTTTTTGTCGCGCCGCACGACCTTCAGGCCGAGCACCCTCAGGTCTACGCGCAACTGCAGCAGTTCTTTCAGCAAGACCCCGCCTTGCGCGCATGAAAACGGGGCCCGAAGGCCCCGTCGTTTGATCGACAGACCCTGAACAAACCTCAGGTGGTGGTTGCAGGCTCCGCCTTCGGCTTGTCGCTCTTCTTCGGCGGCTGGATGTCAAGCACCGTCTTGCCTTCGGCATCGATGTCGACCGCCAGGCGACCCCCATCGACCAGACGGCCAAAGAGCAACTCGTCGGCCAGAGCACGACGAATCGTGTCCTGGATCAGGCGTTGCATCGGCCGCGCACCCATCAGAGGGTCGAAGCCCTTCTTGGCCAGGTGCTTGCGCAAGCCATCGCTGAAGGTCGCTTCGACCTTCTTCTCGGCCAACTGCGCTTCGAGTTGCAGCAAGAACTTGTCGACCACACGCATGATGATTTCTTCATCGAGCGAGCGGAAGCTGACCGTGGCATC